>JAAYOM010000083.1 GCA_012520315.1 Bacillota bacterium
CTGTTGCCCGGGTGCAAAAGGCCTTTGCAAGGGAAGAGTCCATCGTAGTCTATGGTGATTACGATGCTGATGGGCAAACGGCCGCAGCCCTCCTGGTTACAGCACTGCGGGAGTTGTCTCCAAGCCCGGCATTGATTTCCTACTACCTCCCTGACAGGCTGGAGGAAGGGTACGGCCTAAACCACGCCGCCTTGGCTAAATTAAGTAAAGATGCTTCGCTGGTTATTACGGTAGATTGTGGAATTTCCTCTGTAGCTGAAATTGAGTATGCCCAGTCTCAAGGCTTAGATGTGATTGTCACGGATCATCATGAGCCGGGAACTCGGTTGCCCCAAGCGGCAGCCATTCTCAATCCCAAGCAGGACGGCTGCGACTATCCTTTCAAGGAACTGGCCGGTGTTGGAGTTGCCTGCAAGTTGTCACAGGGGCTTGGGGCGCCTAACTGGAGTGAACTTTTGGATCTAGTTGCTTTAGGTACCGTTGCAGACTTAGTGCCGCTAAAAGGTGAAAACCGCACACTGGTAAGCCAGGGCTTAAAACTATTGTCACAGACCAAGAGGCCCGGATTACGCGCCTTGCTGGAAGTTGCCGGCGTTTCAGAGCCTACCGCTTCCCATTTGGGCTTTCGGTTAGGCCCCCGCCTTAATGCCGCGGGGCGCCTGGGGGATCCTACACGTGGCGTACGCCTGCTTCTGACGGAAGAGGAAACAGAGGCCAGGGAGTTGGCTGTAGAGCTGGATCATGAGAACTCTGTTCGCCAGGATCTTGAAGCCAAAGTGCTTGCAGATGCCGTAGAAGTGGTGGAAAGATACAAGCTGCATGAACGCAGTGCTCTGGTAGTTTGGGGAGAGAATTGGCATCAGGGAGTTGTGGGCATAGTTGCTTCCCGTTTGGTTGAGAGGTATTACCTGCCGACCGTAGTGGTGAGCGTTAGCGATGATCAGGGTGTCGCTTCAGCCCGCAGTATAGCGGGTTTGGATATGTATGAAACTCTCCGGGACTGTGCATCGCTTCTGAGTAAGTTTGGGGGGCATCCCATGGCAGCCGGCCTAAGCCTGCCGGCAGAAAATCTCCTTGGTTTCCAAAAGTTGTTTGAAACGCTTTGCGCCGAAAGAATCAGTCCAGAAGACTATGTTCCAAAATTGTATTTAGATGGTACAATTGAGCTTAACCAAGTCTCTTTGAAGCTGATTGAGGAACTAGAGGCTTTGGAACCCCACGGATTCGGGAATCCTGCCCCTTTGATACAGGCTGAGGTGTCAGTTTTGCATACCAGGCGGGTAGGAGCGCAGGACAATCATTTACAGCTAAAGGTACAAGATGAAACAGATGAACTGGCGGCAATAGCCTTCAACTTCGGCGAGGAACAGGAACAGATTGAAAAACATGCCGAGAGGATCGCTTTGGCCTTTGTTCCAGGGGTAAATGAGTGGAGAAATGAAAAAACTCTGCAGCTTAACGTGAAGGAGTGGGAACCCCGCACCAAAGGTCTATCCTATGTTCGCCGCTGGATGGTGGACCTTTATCCTTGGCAGCTGCCACCAGCCTATTTTCAAAGCGGCGCCTTGCACCTAGACCCTGCGAATATTAGCACGCCGCCAATGTTTAACTGGGTTGATCTGCGGGGAACCTGGGATAAAGCGCGAGCTGTCGAGGAACGTGCATTGTCAAGGGAAAGAAAGTCTGTTTTAATCCTGGTAAACACCCCAGCGGCTGCACTGGGTGTCTGCAGAGAATTAAGGATTAAGCTTGCCCAGGGCGATCAGTTCATTGGATTTTACCATGAATACCTGACAGACCAGGAGAAACAGGAATGGCAGGAAATTTCCCCAGCCTGGGTGGTGTCCACCGGTTTTGGTCTGGAAGGAACGACCTGGCCTTCTGTCTGGTTTTGGGAGCCTCCGTTGACAAAGGCTGCTGAGGGGCTGTGGCTGAGCCTTGTTCAGGAACATGGCGAAGCAGCCGCTCTTTTCGGACCGAAGGATGTACATGGGCTCCAGGCAGATTTAGTGCAAAATTATCCAGACCGTCAGGCACTGGCCAGGATTTATGCCGCTTTAAGGAAAGCGGGCGGTGAAATAGCCCTGGAAGATGCCTGTGAACGTTTAGAGAACTTGGGCATGCTCGGCGCTTTGCCGATTGCGATGGGTGTTTTTTCAGAGCTTGGACTTTGGAAGTGTCACGAAAGTCGTATTTTCTATCAGCCTGCACCTGGGCAAAAACTAGACTTGCAGCAAACTGTTTTGTATAATAAAGTTATTAAAATGCGCCAAGAATCGGCAATGTACTTGAGGCGTTGTTTGGAAAGGGGATTTTTCCAGGATGGACTTAAAAGAGAAAATTAGAGTTATACCAGATTTCCCTAAGCCGGGAATTAGTTTCAAAGATATTACTACGCTTTTGAAAGACGGCGAAGCTTTGCGAGAAGCCATTAGACGCATGGCTGAGCATTTTAAAGATCACGGTATTGAAATGATTGTGGGGGTTGAATCCCGCGGGTTCATTTTAGGTGCTCCTTTGGCCTATGAGATGGGTCTGGGCTTCACATTGATCCGCAAGCCGAAAAAACTCCCCGGCGAAGTCTTATCCGTGGAATATGACTTGGAATACGGTACCGACAGCCTCGAGATTCATGTAGACGCCTTTCCGCCTGGAACCAAAGTCTTAGTGGTAGATGATCTATTGGCAACAGGCGGCACGATTGAAGCTGCAATTAAGCTGATCCACAAGCTTGGCGGTGAAGTCGCCGGTTTGGCTTTCATGATAGAGCTAAGCTATCTAGGGGGCCGGGAAAGATTGATGGATTACGATATTTTATCTTTAGTCAACTATGAAGAGTAAATGAGTGAGGGGGGCCCGCTTTGGATATTCAACACCTTCTTGATCGCATCTTAAGCTATCATCCAGCTGCAAACGTGGAGCTAATTGAGAAAGCATACCACTATTCTCAGCGCGCTCACGAAGGACAGACCCGTGAGTCGGGCGCCCCCTATTTTGAACACCCCTATCAAGTAGCGCTGATTCTGGCCAGTCTGGAATTGGACGTGGAAACCATTGTAGCTGGGCTGCTCCATGATGTGCTAGAGGATACTCCTGTGACCAGGGAAGAGTTAGACGAGGAGTTTGGCTCATCCATCCTGATGTTGGTAGACGGTGTTACGAAACTGGATAAGCTGCCCTTCCGGGATCGCTTTGAGCATCAGGCCGAGAATATGCGTAAAATGATTTTTGCCATGGCTGAGGACGTGCGGGTTATCTTGATTAAACTGGCTGATCGCCTGCACAATATGCGGACCCTTAGTCATGTTTCCCCTGCACGGCAGGTTTTGATTGCTCAGGAAACTCTGGATATTTTTGCACCTTTGGCCCATCGTTTGGGTATTTGGAGCATAAAATTTGAAATGGAAGACTTGGCCTTCCGCCATATCAACCCAGGAGAATACTACAGATTGGTGGCGGAAATCGATCGAAAAAGGCAGGAACGTGAAGGTGACCTAAAAGAGGTCATGGCTATCATTATGGAACGGCTTGCCGAGGTAGAAATGTCCTGTGATATTCAAGGACGGCCGAAACACTTGTACAGCATCTATCAGAAGATGCAACGGCAGCACAAAAACCTGGACGAGATTTATGATCTGATGGCGATTCGGGTAATTGTGGATAGTGTGCGGGACTGCTATGCTGTTTTAGGCATCATTCATGCCCTTTGGAAGCCGATTCCCGGCCGTTTCAAGGATTATATTGCAGTACCGAAATCCAACCTGTACCAGTCGCTGCATACAACAGTGGTCGGTCCCCGCGGTGACCCTTATGAGATCCAGATTCGCACCTGGGAAATGCACCATGTAGCTGAAAACGGTGTGGCAGCCCACTGGCGCTACAAGGAAGGCTACAGCCGCAAGGGGGCAGATGATGCTAAGGTCGGTTGGCTGCGGGAAGCTGTGGAATGGCTGCAGGAGATGAAAGACCCCCAAGAGTTTATGGATACCTTGAAGATCGATCTGTTCGCCAAGGAGGTCTTTGTTTTCACGCCCAAGGGTGATGTGAAATCCCTTCCCAACGGGGCTACTCCTGTGGATTTTGCCTTTGAGATTCACACCGACGTTGGGCTGCGCTGTTTTGGTGCCAAAGTCAACGGACGGATTGTCCCTTTGAACTACAAACTAAAAAATGGAGATTTCGTAGAGATTTTAACCAGCAAGACAGCTAGACCCACTCAAGACTGGCTGAACTACGTTAAGACATCCAAAGCGCGCAGTAAGATCCGCTCCTGGCTAAAGGAAGAGCAGAAAGAAGAGAACTTGGGCCGTGGGCGAGAGCTGTTGGAACGTGAACTGAAAAAGACCTCGGCTGACCTTAAGTCGGCGCTGAGTGAAGCAAATTTAGAGAAAACCGCCAGAAGGTATGGAGTCAGCACCCCTGATGAATTGTTTTCGAGTATTGGTTCGGGAAGGATTACCGCCAGCCAGGTTGTGCAGAAGTTAACCGGGCAAGAACCTCCAGAACGCAGGAAACTTCCCGAGGTAAGTGAGCGCAGGCGCAGGGAGACCACCCGGGGGGTGGAGGTCAAGGGTGTAGACAACCTCTTAGTGCGTTTTTCCAAGTGCTGCAATCCAGTACCGGGCGATGAGATTATCGGGTATATCACACGGGGGAGAGGGATTTCCGTCCATCGTATGGATTGCCCGAATGTAGTCAGTTTGTCGACTGATCCGGGTAGGCAGATTGAAGTGGCATGGAATGCAGACGAGACCGCTTCATATCAAGTGGAGATTGAAATCGAAGGCTTTGATTGTCCCAATTTCCTCTCCAATATTATGAATACCCTTTCGGAAAGAAAGACAAGTGTAGAGGCGGTCACAGCCAGGACCATCAAGAATGGTTCGGTGAACGTGCAATTGGTGGTAGACATTAGAGATGTAGATCACCTCAGGGATATAATGGGGGCCCTGCGTCAAGTGAACGGGGTTCTCGGGGTCCATCGAGCCACTCCCAATTAAGGTGGAATGGCCAGGGGCGTTGAGTGTAGGAGATGATAAAGTGCGTGCTGTTGTTCAAAGGGTTAAAGAGGCCCATGTGACTGTAGATGGCAATGTTGTTGGCAGTATTTCCCAGGGGCTCCTTGTGCTGCTCGGTGTAGGTGAAGGAGATACAGAAAGTGATGGACGTTATCTGGCAGAGAAGATTGCCAACCTAAGGGTGTTCACCGATGAACAGGGAAAGATGAACCTAAGCGTAAAGGACGTAGGCGGCGAAGTTCTGGCCGTCTCTCAGTTTACCCTGTACGGAGATTGCCGCAAAGGCCGCAGGCCGAGTTTTAGCTCAGCTGCACATCCTGACGTCGCTAATGAACTGTATCTAAAGTTTGTAGATGTGCTCAAACATGAAGGGCTTCTTGTTGAGACCGGAATTTTCCAGGCCCATATGGAGGTCGGCTTGGTCAATGATGGTCCTGTAACGTTGATGGTAAGCAGTGGAGGGGAGTTCTAAATGCAGGTTAAGCGTTTTAATGTGAACGCCTTTGGTGTAAACTGCTATGTGGTTTATCATCAGGGCGAAGCAGTTATTGTTGATCCAGGAGGGCCTTCCGAGGCTGTCCTGGCTTTTCTAGAAGAGGAAGAACTCAAGGTTATAGCCATTGTCAACACACATGGCCACGCCGATCATATTGCGGGAAATGCTTGGTTTGTGGAAAAGACGCATGCTCCCCTCATGATCCATGGGGCCGATGCGGAATACTTGAGCGATCCCGCACTTCATCTCGGTCCCCAGATTCGGCTTGATGTGCCAGATAGTCAAGCAGATCGTCTCCTCCAGGATGGAGATCTGATTGAACTGGGGGATCAAGCGTTAAACGTTGTGCATACTCCAGGTCACTCAGCAGGGGGAATTTCCTTGTCTGGGCCTGGATTTGTGCTTAGCGGCGATACTCTTTTTAAGGGCTCCGTCGGGCGCTGGGATTTTCCCCAGTCTGATGGACAGGAGCTGCAGCAAAGTCTGCTGCGCTTGAGCCAGCTGCCGCCTGAAACAGTTGTCTATCCAGGTCATGGCGCACGCACCACAATTGCAGATGAAATTCGGCAGAATCCTTTTTTAACCTCAATAAAGGATGTGGAGTAAATAAGAATTCCCTTTTATCTTGGTCAGGAAAGTTTCAAGGTGAATGCTCCAGATTTATTCCTCAGCACGGCCGAAGCCGCGATTAAGTCGTTAGTGCCTAAGGCTGATTTCGGTGCTGGAAGGGAAGTAATCATTGAGGTCAAGGTTCAAGGCGAGATCCAAGTCTCTGTGACCTTAGAGGGAGGGAAGCGGTGGAGCACCTCCTGGAAGGGCGCAGATCTCAGTCAGAAGGATAGGGAACGCCGGGTGAAAGAGTATATACGCCTCGGTATTCAGCGTGTCTTGCAGGCAGGCTATCACTTAGGCCCAAGCCCCTGGGGAACACTTACAGGTGTGCGGCCGACCAAGCTCGTGCATTCCCTCTATGACAGCGGATCTTCCTGGTGCGAAATCCTCGGTACATTACTGGAGATCTATGCCTTAAGTCCCGAGAAAGCAGAACTTCTAGTTGAAGTAGGGAAAAGGCAAAGGGACTTTTTTCACCGCAGGCCAAATAATCCGGTCAGCATTTATGTGGGCATTCCTTTCTGTCCTACTCGCTGCAGCTATTGCTCCTTTGCAGCCTATCCCCTGACCAGTCATGGCCACTTATTAAAGCGCTTTTTGTCGGCTCTGCGGTTAGAAATTAAGGCAGTGGGGGATCTAGTCCGTGAGCTGGGGTTAGAAGTTGAAAGTGTCTATCTTGGCGGCGGCACCCCGACGACTGTAACAGGTTCTGAGTTGGCAGATTTGCTGCGCCTGATTGGGCAGCAGCTGTTAACCGCCGATACTCGGGAGTATACTGTGGAGGCCGGCAGGCCTGAAACGCTCTCCAAAGAGACTTTATGCATCCTTAAGGAGGCAGGGGTTCAGCGTATTAGCATCAATCCCCAAACAATGCATGATCAAACCTTGCAGGCCATAGGCCGAGAGCATACTGTGGCCGACGTATACAGGGCTTTTTCCCTCGCCCGGCAGGTGGGTATCCCCATTATCAATATGGACATCATACTTGGGCTGCCAGGGGAGGATCTCGGCCATGTAGAGCACACCCTGCAGAAGATCAGCGGACTTGAGCCGGACAACCTTACTGTCCACAGCCTGGCAGTGAAGCGGGCATCGAGGTTAAGGGCCTCACTGGACGATGTGCACATCGCCCACTCCCAGGGCGAGGACATGGTCAATCTTGCTAGGGCTGCGGCTCAAAGTTTGGAGATGACGCCATACTATTTATACCGCCAGCGTCACATTCTGGGCGGACTGGAGAACATCGGCTACGCCAAAGGCGGGACGGCTTCCATCTATAATGTGCAGATGATGGAAGAAAGGCAGACAATCATAGGCTTAGGCGGTGGGGGCATGACCAAACTGGTTGCACCCGATTTAAGCCTGATAAGGCTGGCAAATCCTAAGTGTCCTGCAACTTACAGTCAACAGATAGAAGACTCATTGGCAGAAAAACTGGACCAGATCCGCAGGCACCTCTTAGAGTAAAAACCCTGCTTCAGCTGGGACGTATTTGCTGGACAAGCAAAACTTACTGGTTTGACAGAGAGGCAGGTTTCAAGTACAATTAGCATGTTGGTCTTTCTTATAATAGAAAGGGTTGGTAGACGATGTTTCACAAATTGCGGGACAAGATGAAAATTGTGGTTCTGATCGTCATCATTGCAATGGTTGGCGGCGGACTTTGGGCAGCCCTGAGCTATTTCTTCAGCGGCACCAGTGGGGTTTCCACGGAGGCAGCGGCTGTAGTGGCTACCGTGAACGGCCAGCCGATTCACCTCTACGATTTACATCGGGCCTTTCTTAATCAATTACAGCAAATAGAAGCTCAACAGGGTACCGTTCCTGGCAGATCCTACGAAGCAGTGCGCTATCAAGCCCTAGATCTGCTGGTAGGCAGTTTGGTTTTAAATCAGGAAATCGCGAAGCGCAATTTCAGCGCTTCTCCCTCTGAGGTTGACGCTGAACTTCAGCGCATTATTGACCTGTTTCCCAGCGAAGAGGACTATAAGTCACAGCTGCAGGCGGCAGGATTGACCGAGGAGATCCTGAAGGCTCAATTAGCTGAGGAAGTTAAATATAACAAATTGACCCAAGAGATCATGGGTGATGTACCGGTCAGTGAAGAAGAAATCAAAGAGGCCTATGAACAGGTGCGTACCAGCCATATTCTCATTCGCCCCTCGGGAGACAGCGAAGAGGATTGGGCAGCCGCAGAGGAGAAGGCCTGGGAAATTTATTCCCAAGTAGATGTCGAGAACTTTGCCGAGATCGCTGAATCCGTCTCTGATGACAGCAGCGCTCTGCAAGGTGGAGACATTGGTTTCGTCCCCCGGGGCGCAACTGTTGCAGAATATGATAAAGTGGCATTTTCGCTTCAAACAGGCGAGATTAGCGAACCGGTTCGCTCCACTTATGGTTATCACATTATCACTGTTACGGACCGCCTAGTAGCTGAAGGTGAAGACTTTGAAGCAGTCCGCAGTGATCTAGAAGAGCGCATTCGCAGCCAGAAGGGTGAAGCCGATCTTGTGGCCTGGTTTGATGAGGTACGTGAGGCTGCTCAGGTGGAGATTATGGACCACCATATGAAGGCATATGAGCGTATGCAGGCTGGCGAGTATGAAGACGCAATTCACTATTACAAGCTGGCCCTGGAGAAGCAGCCCGATGATGGATATCTCCTTGCTTCCTTGGGAGATGCCTACCGTGAGCTAGGTAACTTAGACGAGGCGATCGCCCAGTATGAGAAGGCAGCAGAGACATTTGACGACTACGAGCTCTTTGCTGGACTTGGCGAACTCTACCAAGAGGACGGCCGCGATGATGAAGCTGTAGAGGCTTATCTGAAGGCGTCAGAATTGGTTCCAAACAATATCTGGGCTCAGCTGGCCATCTATCAGAACCTGACTGCTATGGAACGCTACGATGATGCACTGATTGTTGAAGAGCGCATAGAAGCTTTCCAGGCTATGCAAGATGAGTATCTGAAGGAACTGATGGAACAGCAGGAAGAACAAGACGAACAAGACGAACAAGACGTCGAAGAGGAATCTGAGGACGTTGCTGTGCCTGAGGTGACAGAGAAAACGGCTGAGGATGCAGAGTCTGAGATTGGAGATTCTGGTCTGGAAGATTAAAGGCTCAGGCGAGTGGTGTTCATCATCACTCGCCTTTTTGACATTTGCGAGGGGGGAACAGGATGGCACTGACATCTAGACCGCGGGGTACCAATGACATTATCCCCGGAGAAATTGAACTATGGCATGAGTTGGAAGAGAAGATTAGGCAAGTCTGCCATGCATACGGATATAAGGAGCTGCGTACGCCCATGTTTGAGCATACCGAGCTCTTTCAGAGAGGGATTGGGGATACCACAGACATTGTGGAGAAGGAAATGTATACTTTTGTAGACCGGGGTAAACGCAGCCTTACTCTCCGGCCGGAAGGAACAGCACCATTAGTGCGGGCTTACATAGAGAACAACCTCGGCAGCGGCGCGCTTCCGATTAAGCTCTTTTATTATGGGCCCATGTTTCGTTATGAACGCCCGCAGGCAGGGCGCTATAGACAGTTCGTGCAGTTTGGCTTTGAAGCCCTCGGATCTTCGGACCCGCTCCTAGATGTGGAGGCTATCGCCTTGCCCTTAGAACTTTATCGATCCTGCGGGCTGAGCGGTTTTGAGGTGGAACTGAACAGCATCGGCTGTGCTGAATGCAGAACTGGCTACCGCAACGCACTGACAGCCTATTTTGAACCTCAGGCTGCCAAGCTGTGCGGAAGCTGTCAAGGACGCTTGCACCGCAATCCCCTCCGTTTGCTGGACTGTAAGGTAGAAAGCTGCCAGGCTGTTGCCAAGGATGCACCGCTGATTACCGAGTATCTCTGCTCAGACTGTGCGGATCATTTTTCCCAGGTACAGAAATACCTGGATAAATTGGACATTCGTTATACCCTAAACCCCCGTTTAGTCAGGGGACTGGACTATTACACCCGGACCGTCTTTGAGGTGACCAGCTCAGAACTGGGATCGCAAAACGCCATTGGGGCCGGAGGTCGCTATGACGGCCTTGTGCAGGAGTTGGGAGGCAAAGAAACTCCAGCTGTAGGCTTTGCTGTTGGCGTCGATCGCTTAGTTTTGGCACTAAGGAACCAAGGCAAGCTTCAGCCCAGCATTTCGGGGCCAGCTGTGTACTTAGTGCATTTCGGCGGAGAGACAAAGGAGAAGGCGGCGGAGATTGCCCATGCCTTGCGGGGACGGGGACTCTGGGTCGAACTTGACCTTGGGGATCGCAGCATTAAAGCCCAGATGAAGGCGGCCAACAGGCTGAATAGTCAATATGTACTGGTTATTGGCGAAGAAGAGTTGTCCCAGAACCAGGCTGTTTTGAGGAATATGAGTGACGGACAGGAAGAATCGGTTCCCTTAGATGAATTAGAACCGTTAACCAAGATCGTAGGAGCGTGTGCAAAATGACAGAATGGAAAAGGACACATCATTGTGGCGATGTGAGCAAGGAATATGTAGGCCAAGCTATTATCCTCAACGGCTGGGTGAATCGCAGGCGGGATCTTGGTCAGGTTATTTTCGTGGATCTGCGTGATCGTTCGGGCTTAGTACAGATTGTACTGGATCCTGAAGTACTCGGGCCAGAGCAGTTTGCCCTAGCAGAGCGCCTGCGCAGCGAATATGTTATTTCAGTACAGGGCACCGTGCTGGAACGCCCCGAGGGGCAAGTGAATAAGAAAATTGCCACCGGTGAAGTGGAAGTTCAAGTGTCCAAACTGATCATCTTGTCAGAAGCAAAGACACCTCCTTTCCAAATTCATCAGGCAGCTGATGTAGATGAGGCACTGCGCCTAAAGTATCGTTACCTGCACCTGCGGAGCAAGGAACTGCAGGATACGATTGCCCTGCGCCATCAGACAGTAGATGCTGTGCGGTCGTATTTGAACGGACAGGGCTTTTTGGACATTGAGACACCCCTCCTGATTCGCTCAACTCCAGAGGGGGCTAGAGATTACATTGTTCCCAGCCGTGTTCATCCCGGGGAATTTTATGCCCTGCCCCAGTCGCCTCAGCTGTTCAAGCAATTGCTCATGATTGCAGGCTTTGAGCGTTATTACCAGATCGCACGCTGTTTCCGTGATGAAGATCTGCGGGCCGATCGGCAGCCCGAGTTTACCCAAATTGACGTAGAAATGTCTTTCGTTGATCGTGAAGAGGTTATGAACACGATGGAAGCAATGATTGTGCATGTCTTGTCCGAAGTGAAGGGCGTCAAGGTGGAAACCCCCATACCGCGCCTGTCCTACCAGGAAGCGATGGATCGCTTTGGTTCCGATAAGCCCGATACCCGCTTTGGTATGGAACTTTGCGATGTAACAGCACATCTGGGCGGCAGCGAGTTCCGCGTCTTTGCAGATACCGCAAAAACCGGTGGTGTGGTCAAGGGGCTGAACGTAAGAGGCGGTGCTGACTTTACTCGAAGGCAAATTGACCAATTGAGTGAGCAGGCAGTGTCGATGGGTGCCAAGGGCTTAATGTGGTTTGCCCTGGAAGCAGACAAGGTGCGTTCACCCATTGCCAAGTTCTTAAGCGAAGAAGAGCTCATTGCTATTCAGCGGGAACTCGCAGGTGAAGTAGGTGATCTGCTTCTCTTGATGGCTGGGGAATACGATCTGGTCAGCGAGGTGCTCGGGCGACTCCGACTCCAGCTTGGCAAGGAACTAGGCCTAATCGGTGAAAACCGCTACAATTTGCTGTGGGTAGTTGATTGGCCGCTTTTGGTCTACGATGAGGACAGCGAACGCTTTGTGGCCGCGCATCATCCCTTTACTGCTCCCCTCGATGAAGACATTGATCTCTTGGAAAGTGATCCCGCCAGGGCTAGAGCCAAAGCATATGACTTGGTCCTCAATGGCGTAGAGCTAGGTGGAGGGAGTATTCGAATTACCGATCGCAATCTGCAGGAGCGAATGTTTAGGGCCCTAGGCTTTACTATGGAGGAAGCCCGTGCCCAATTCGGCTATTTCCTGGAAGCTTTTGAGTATGGTACGCCGCCCCATGGCGGAATTGCCTTCGGCTTGGATCGCCTGGTAATGCTTTTGGCCAACAGAAATTCCATTCGCGATGTCATCGCCTTTCCGAAAACAGTGAGCGCTTCGGATCTGATGATCGAAGCGCCAGCACAAGTAAGCCAACAACAGTTAGATGAACTAAAAATCAACTTGCGGCGCTAAGAGTCTTCGCCAGGTCATGGACGATGTTTGCACCCCTGGAGATTACTACGCCTGTTACCAGATAGTCCAGGACTACGTAGCGTACTGTGATTTCCAGGGTGCTAAGCACTCCAATGCCGGTTGCCCATGCGAGTGCGACACCTAAAACACCTGACAGGAAAGGCAAATAGCGGGTATCAAGACTGGGAAGTGCAGTTTTTACGGTATTGGTTAGAACTTCGACTACGAACGCTATCGCCAGCACCTTACCAAGAAGCTGATCCATCCGCAAAACCTCCTTTATTTTAGGTGTATGTACACCCATTTCACAGTAGAACCGGGAAAAATCGGTACAAGGAGGGGACTTGAATCTGCCCGCGGTGTGTGATATCATCTAGTTAGCAATTGATCCCCTGCTGTGCTCGCGATCAATCTGGCCTTGTTATGAGCCAACACCATAACACAGGGAACTTTAACTCGCATTAGCTAGAGCGGGCCCCTTCGAGGGGAGGTTCGAACTAATGCGGTGGGTACCCACCTGCCAACGCAGGTTCATTCGGGTCAGCACTAGCGGTACGGCGGGGGTTTTTTAATCTTTACCCCTTTCGGGGTATTTTTTTTTGGAGGATGGCATGGAACATAGATTTTCCCGCACAGAACTGGTTTTAGGAACAAAAAATCTCACTCGCCTCCAAGGTGCGAAAGTGGCGGTAATCGGCGTAGGCGGAGTTGGGGGCTATGCAGTGGAGGCACTGGCCCGATCCGGCATTGGCGCCTTGGTATTGGTGGATCATGACCTGGTCAGCATTACCAACCTTAACCGTC
>JAAYOM010000084.1 GCA_012520315.1 Bacillota bacterium
TCCTCCAACTGGCAACTCGAGGTTTGTCAGCAGTTCTTGATCTCTGATCACTACAGATTTTAAACCTGGCCCAACGCAGCCAGATAATATGGCAACTGCTAGCAAAAGCATCAATAGGTGTCGGCCATGTTTCTTGTTGGCATACAACTTGAACACCTCCTGTCCTTGTAAAAAAGATTCTCGCTTGGACGGGGAAGTCCTGCCAAGCAAGGGAGCCGGAGAATTATTCCTTCTGCTGAAAGAGGGCCCGGGCCTGCTGGAGTTCTGCTTTCATTCTTACGGGATTGTTATTGGCAATGAAGCATTCTAAAGACCATACTCCCAAGTAACCCTCTGCCTTGAGGGCAGCTGCAATCCTGGGCAAATCGAGATTGCCTTGGCCAATGGGCAGATGCATTTTCTCTAGAGTGCCGTCTGATAGGTGGACATGGGCAATGTGGGGACCTGCCTCTTGGATGAAGGCCAAAACCTGCTCCGTTTCTCTGATATGGGTTATATCCAGAGTAACCCACTTTTCCGCACTGCCTAAATCCTCAAAGAGCCGGTTTAAGTCTGCCCAATGCTTTACCGAGACTACTTCCTTGTCGCTGTCCATATTTTCAACCGCAGCTAAGACCCCCTGCTCCTTGGCATAGGCAAGAAGTTTGGCCATGGAGTCCACCTGGATCTCCCAATGGGCCTGGGAATCCTCTAGTCTTGAGTACTTGCTTCCCGGGTGGATGACAATGAGGCGCGAACCTAAATCCCGGGCCAGGTCAATGGCCTGCCGGGTTTGGCGGAGCGATTCTTCCCTGATGCCCCGGTTAGGGCTGGTGATGTTGAGATCCATGATCGGGCAGTGGATGGTGGACTTAAGGCCAAGTTTCACTAAGGCTTCCTTCAGTTCCTCAGCACTGGCGCCCTTCACTTCATCCCAGGCGTGATCAGCCCAAATCTCAGCGTAATCAAGGCCGCTGGCCTTGATTGTTTCCAGGGCTTGAAGAATTGGCTGATGGAAAAAGGTCATGGTGGTTACTCCAAATAACATCCCTGTTCTTCCTCTCTAATACTTCACTCCCGTAAAGGTCAGACTCTCGATAAACTGCTTTTGCGCAAACAGAAAGGCGATAATAATCGGCGTGGTTGCCATCACAGAGGCAGCCATCATCATGGGCCAGTCGGGATAGATGTCGGCCCGCATGATTGCCAAACCCACCTGGAGCGTTCGCATAGTATCGCGGTTGATAATAATCAGCGGCCACATAAAGTCATTCCAGGCCCCCATAAAAGTAAAAAGACCAAGGGAAGCCAGCGCGGGCTTGCTTAAGGGCAGCACAACTCGGCTAAGAACCTGCAGGCGGGTGCAGCCGTCGATAATTGCCGCTTCTTCCAGTGCCGTGGGCATGGACAAAAAGAATTGGCGCATCATAAAGGCTGCAAAAGGTCCAGCCAGAAAGGGCAGGGTGAGGCCGGCAAAGGTGTCAATCAGCCCCATTTTCCGAATCAGGATATAAGATGGGATGATTGTTGCCTGGCCGGGTATCATCATCGCTGCCAGATAGGCCATGAAGATTAGGTTTCGGCCGGGAAACTTAAGCCTGGCAAAGGCGTATCCTGCCAAAACGCCCGTAATCAGCTGGGCGATTGTAATAATTACGGAAACAAGGACACTGTTAAGAGCGTACCTGAGAAAGGGCTGTTCTGTCAGAGCCCGATAATAGCCGGAAAAAGTGATCTTAGCAGGAAACCAGGTCATCTCATAGGTGAAGACTTCATCTTCTTCCTTGAAGGAAGAGAGCACCATCCAGGCAAAGGGCATCAGCATCAGGATGGCGAGGCAAAATAGAACAAGATATGTGATTAGCCTTTTGGCCTGCATGGCTTGCCTCCTTTCTTAGATCTCAGTCTTGAGCAGGCGGTTTTGCAGTAAAGTTAAGGCAAAAATCGCTATAAACAGCACCCAGGCTACAGCTGAAGCATAGCCGCTGCGGTAGAATTCAAAGGCCTGCTGATATAGGTAGTATACAATGACCATGGTGGCATTGGCCGGGCCTCCGCCTGTCATCACATAAATCTGACCAAATACCTGCATGGCTTTAATTACACTCACAATAACCGCAAAACCGATGGGACCTCGCATCATGGGAATTGTGATGCAGATCAGCCGCTGCAGGGAGTTAACGCCGTCCAGATCCGCGCTTTCATTGATTTCCCTGGGAATGTTTTGGAGCCCGGCCAAGAAAACTACCATGTTGAAACCGAGGTTTTTCCAAATGCTGAGCATAACTACAGAGGTCATGGCCCAGTCAGGATCGGTGAGCCAACCAGGGCCTGAAATGCCGACCTTGGCCAGCAGCCCATTGATCAGCCCATAGTTAGGCTCTAGCATCCAGGCCCAGACGATAGATACCGCCACCATTGAAGTTATCACTGGCGAAAAGAAGGCGGCCCGGAAGAAACTTTGCAGCCGCAGTTTGCTGTTGAGCAAGACTGCCACTAAAAGTGACAAGGCGATACCAATGGGCACTACTCCTAGGGTGTAGCTTACAGTGTTAGAAACTGCTCTTTGGAATGTGGGGTTCTGCAGGAGATTGGCGTAATTGTCAAAACCGACAAAAACTCGCTTGGCAGAGAGGAGCGATGCATTGAAAAAACTTAGGTACAATGAATACAAGATCGGATAGACGGTAAAGACACAGAAGATAATCAGTGAGGGCAAGAGGGCCAGAATTGCTGTTTTAGTCTGCTCATTGCCAAGCCTTTTCCATTTTGCACGCATCTCTCTTTCCTCCTTCCATCTACCTCTACAATACGATAAATCGCCTGGGGGAACAAGGGCAGAAAATAAAAGGGTCGAGACCATAAATTGGTCTGGACCCTTTATGGAGTTCCACGGAGTGAAACTCCGAGACAAGGATTGTGCTCACCCCGCCGTGCTTTGGGTGTTACCTCGTTCCCTGCACAATCACCGCAGAGTTGCTGTTGCCAATCTGGGTGATGAAAGCGGAAAAGTTGTTTCCGCTCTGTTGAATTCTTGCTGCATTGGCATCGCCAACTTGGTAGATTCCTGCCCAGTTGCCTGCGCCCATCTGGTCTGAGACCGCTAGATTGCGGTTTCCCAGCTGATAGGCACCTGCCCAGTTTCCCACACCACTCTGCCATTGTTGTACGATGTTGCTGTCACCGTTTTGGTAGATATAGGCCCGATTGTCCTCGCCTTGCTGGATCTGCTCGGAGCTATTGTCATTTCCTTCTTGATGAATATAGGCCAAATTTACATAAGGTTCTAGGTCTTCTTCGGAAGCCGGGAACAAAACACCGAACCAAGCTTCCAAATCAACTGGCTGCATAAACTCGGGGTGTTGGGCTGATGCGCTTGCGCTCGTGAGCAAGCCTGCCGTCAGTAACGCCAATACAAAAATCAACATAGTTTTTTTCAATTTTGTTCCTCCTTGGTAACCCGGCTGTCTAGCTGCCTAGACCCGTGGCTTTGTGTCCCCACCTCACGATGGGTTTACCTTTGTCTGAGGGAAAGACGAACCAAAGTTCGACCTGTCTCTCTGCTCACCCCATAGCCTTGGCTATGCGGGTGAAGTGCTGTGAATTTATTTTATCACGGTCCTTCGGGGTGAGCAATCCTTGATCTCTTTGCAGTTTCTCAATGTGGCTCCTAAGAGCCACAGGCATTTGCTAGTTGGTAAGTACCTGAGCTTGAACCAGCTTGAACACGGCTTCTTCGAGCAAGGTGCGGACAACTAAGTTGATTACCTGCTGCTTGCCGCTTCCGGTTTCAAACTCCACGATATTTTTGCCTAAGAAGGAGAACAGCTGGAGGCCCACTTTTTCTCCAATGACCTCGCCGCGCAGGCTTTCGGCCCAGACCACCTCACCTGTAGTGAGATTTGTAACCCGTAAATCCAGAGCTACCGACGCCTTAGCGTATTCTGTGGAGCCGCCTTTGCCTGCAATAACCAGGCCAATACCTCCGGTTTCCTTACTTACTTGGTACTCGGTAATTGAGCCTGAAATCATGTAACTTGCCCCTGTGAGCGCCCCTAACACCGGTCCCTGCCCAGGGACAACCCGGGCGCTGGATACGAGGTTCTGCTCGTTCATCAGATCTGCAAAGCGCACTCGGTCGAGGATCGAGAACTGTCTGGATCGCTGCAGGGCAGTGATCAACATTTCCGTAGAACCCTGGGTGACCACAGTTGAAGAAGCGCCGCCATCTGCTTTGAACTGCCCTGTACTGTCTGTTATGGCGTAGATGGCAATCGGAATTCGCTCTTTAGGTTCGGGCAGCGCAGCCAAAAGCTGGCTGGCAGTTGTTATGTTATCAACAGACAGAAGTACAGTTTCAGGGGCCTCTAGCAAAGCTTCCATATCTTGTGCCACCACTTCTGCAGGTGGGGGCGGGGGAGCATCACGGCTAGCTGCTCCGCCGATCAAGAGGCTTAGGGCCAATAATCCAACCATAATAAATTCCATAGTGTCCCTCCTTTACATATGTGCACAGATGAACTCGACTATAGGGCGGGAGCATCTGGGTGAGTGCCAGAATCAATAGTGATTTCTGTCCATCCGCCGTCTGAGAAATAGTAGATTCTCATCAATTCCTTATCCATATCCCAGGCATAGTAGATCCATCCGTCTTCCACCGGGACAAATCCGTGATCTGGCGACTCAGAGTTGGGGTCATAATACACAATGTCTCGTATAGCTTTACTCATGGCCATGCGATCGAGACTTTCTTTAAATCTGTCGAGGCCGCTTTGATCTTCGGTTGTTCTGAGCAGTTCCTGCTGGGTATTGGCGACGTTGAGGGCCACTTGGCGTGCGTTTGGATTGTTGATGAGCTCAAATCTCCAGCTCATAGTGTATGTGGCTCCAGCCAATCCGCTAATGCCCAGTACCATAACGGCAACTAAACCGAATAGCACAATCCTTTTCATGGGGTTTCCTCCTTAATAGGTGAACTGAAATCCGGCAGCCAAGTGGAGATTTGAGTCTCCAAATCCGCCTGGCATGTTGACATACCTTACCTCCGCAAAGAAGTGTTTTGTCAGGTCAACGCCTAGGAAAGCCTGATACCTGAAGCCCTTGGCATAGCCTGCACCTGCACCTAAGTACATGGCTGGCGGTTCTGCACCAAAGGGCAGGAATTTGATGGAGAGGAATCCTGCTATGGTTTTCTCTTCCTTGAGATAGGTTGTCTCGGTAATAACCCTCAGGCTGTCCTCATATCCGATTCTCGACTCCACTCGTACGCCCATACTGATCTCGCTATCCTCGCCTAAGGTGGACAGTACCATGCCTACCTTCATTTTGGGGGCAGCTCTCTCTTCCGCAAGCATTTGCCGGGAGGCTAGGAAGAGATCAATTCTGTCCTGTGCAAGCCCTTCAGAGGCGTAGGCGGAGGGGCTGGCGAGCATGGCTGCTGTCAGCGCCAGTATAAGCAGTGCAAAGCCAAGGAGTTTCCTTATTCTCATCGCGATTTTCCTTTCTGCTCGGCTAACCCTGATTGACGATTGCCGAATTCTGGTTTCCGGTTTGCGAAACAGAGGCGTCATTGTCAATTCCTTCTTGGTTGATGAGGGAACTGTTTTCATCTCCCATTTGCAAACTGCGGCTCACTTGGTTTGCACCAAGCTGCTGGCTGGCAGCCCAGTTTCCGATGCCAACCTGAACTACAAAGGCAGCATTGGCGCCTGTAGCCAAGATGCTTTGTTCTTGTACTATGAATGCCTCGTTCTGATCGTCGATTTGATAGACTGAGGCAGTGTTGTCATCTCCAACTTGCATCAGGTTCACAATATTGTAGAGGCCAGACTGATAGATGAATGCATCATTGTCGCTAATGTTGCGCTGAGTCGAACCTGCTGCTGCAGAATGCATTTGGGTAATATTGATACTGTTTCCCATTCCCTGCTGGATAGCGAAAATGAGATCCTTCTGCCCGAGCTGCTTGATTTCTATTTCGTTTTGATCACCGACCTGTCCAACGCCGGCGAGGTGCTCTGCGCCTTCCTGTTCAACGGAAGCAGAGTTCTCATCGCCGCGTTGCATGATGATCACATCGCTGAGCAGTTCTTGATAAACATAGGCAGAGTTGTCTACTCCCATTTGGGTGATTATGCCGACACCTTCAGCCAAGCTGGGGACCGATACGGCTAATATAGACACTGCTGCCAAGACAACGATTAGGAAAACTCGGAGTGTTTTCATTATAATCTCCTTCCATTCCGTTCTATGGCTAAAAACCAAATCGGAAGGCGCTGATTTCTGCACCGTCACCGATATAGGTGAGGGTGAGCTCGGTTCCTACACCAGCTTGTATGTGATCAACGATGTTGTCGTTACCGGTGATGGTCACTCGGGAGCTGTGCCTAAAGCCAACTTGATTCTGCCTGACTGTATTGCTGCTTCCTTGGACCCAGGCATAGGCTAGGTTTTCAAAGCCGATCTGATTTTGGATAAACAGGTTGTTGTTGCCGCTCTGCCAGATAAACAGGTCATTGCCGTCTCCAACCTGGTTTTGGATAGTCGTGTTGTTAATGCCGATTATTGCCGCGTAGGCTACGTTAGATTGGCCAACTTGCGTTTGTGTACTAGAGTTTCTTTCTCCGGCCTGATAGATGTACATGGTGTTATTACTGCCTTGCTGCACTTGCAGTGCCCAGCTTTCTAGAGTTCCTTGCTGCATGATGGCGGCCTCATTGTCGTCACCTGTCTGGTAAAGATAGGCGTCGTTCGCTCCAGCAGCCAGTATCAAGTCTTGTGTTGTGCCAAAGATGCTGAGCCCGAGCAAAATCACCATGGTCATGATCAGCTTGTGCTTTATGTGGCTCATAATGATCCTCCTAGTTTAGCTTGGTGCATCGGGTAGGGAGAGGCGAAGAGGCAAGTGCCCCTTCGCCGATTTTGCTGCTGGAATCCTTACTGGTTAATACCGCCGATGTTGCCGTTGCCTATCTGGGACATGCTGCCTACGCTGCTAGGCCCTGTCTGGATGATGTAGCCGTCGTTGCTATTGCCTGTCTGGGTCAAGGTTGCTGTGGCAACATTGCCCGTCTGGACAATGGATCCTACGTTGAGGTTACCGGTCTGGGTGGTCGTAGCAACGTTCCAGGTGCCGCCAGGATAGGGAGCGCTGTGGGCTTGTGTCTGAACAGCTTCGTTAAAGTTACCGGTCTGGTAGATATAGGCTTTGAATCCTTCACGGGCCATCTGTGTCTGTTCTGCGTAGTTGGCTGTTCCAGACTGCTCGATGGTGGCTTCATTGGTATGCCCTGTCTTGCTCTTGTCCTGGTCAATGTAGGCCTGGTTGCCGAGGCCTGACTGGGTGACCCAGGCATAAGAGGGGCCACGGTCTTGCACTACTGATGTGTAGTTCAGTGTGCCGATCTGGGTGATGTCTGCGACAAGTTCTCTGCTGGCATAGTTATGGTCGCCTTGGAGAACATCGACTTCATTAGAGGTTCCGTCCTGGAAGACGATGGCACTGGCCTCAGCTGAACTGGTTGCACCGTGCATCTGGGAGACTCGGGCTGCGTTTAAGTAGCCTTCTTGGATAATATCCGCGAGGTGCCTGCGAAGTGCGCTGTCTTGAGTTACCTCAGCAGAGTTGAATGCGCCGCTTTGGGTGACGTAGGTGGTGTGGCCAATACCTGTCTGGCTTACATCAGCCGAGTTTGCGCCTTCACCTATTCCAAAGCCCTCTTGCGTTACTTCAGCCCAGTGTTCGTCGCCGAGCTGCGAAATGTCTGCCGAGTTGAGGCCGGCGAGAAGGCCCAGAGTATGCTGAATTACTTCGGCGTAGTTACGGGACCCGATTTGAGATATGTTAGCAGTGTGCGGTCCTGTTAAGAGGCCAAATGTAGACTGGGTTACGCTGGCTTCATTTTCGTCTCCGTCCTGAAGAATTGTGGCTGTCCCTGCGGCGCCAGACTGTTCTACGTCAGCGTAGTTGTCATCCCCTAGTTGGCTGACGGATGCAACAGCGTCATCACCTAGCTGGTCTATCATGGCAAAGTTTAAGTCGCCTGTTTGGTCGACCATTGCTGTGTTTTCATCTCCGCTCTGAGCAATTGCCAGGAAGTTGTCGTCGCCTGTCTGGGTGCTCAGGACTGTACCGTCTGAGCCGGACTGGTCTGCGTCAGCAAAGTTTGCCATTCCTTCCTGCTCCAGGGTTGCCGTATTGCCTGGGCCCGACTGGAGGATGTCGGCATAGTTTTCGTCTCCGTCCTGCCCAATGAAGGCAAGATTGTCATCTGCGCTCTGGGTAACTTCAGCGAAGTTGTCGTCTCCAACTTGTTCTATAGTGGCATCATTCGCGGCCTGTACTAAGCCGGTGAGCCCCAACATAACGATCAGGGTCAATGCAAACAGTTTTTTCATTTGTAGTCCTCCTCTTTGGTTGTATCCTTCCTTGGCCGGTTTCACCCTAGCTCGCTACACTCCATTGGTGACCAGTTTCAGAGTAGTAGGTCTTAGCTTCCAAAGAGTCTGGCATCTGCAAAAGTTTTCCTGCTATTCAATCAAGGGCGGGGATGACCACCTCCAAATTAAACTTTTGATTTAATTATAAGTAAATTACTTAGAAAATACTCAAACCCCACTCTAATTTTGCTCAAAAAAATACCCGGGAAGGAAAAATCTTCCCGGGGTCCTAATTAAGCTGGTCTTATGTCATTCGATTAGCAGCGCTGCCAGAGTTTCCTGCATGTTTTCCTGAGACTCACTATCCAAAAGAGTACAGGACAGTCTGGATTCAGGGAGCTTTTTCTCCAGCTCTTTCTGGAGCCTGCGAGAGAGGGCCTTGGCCTCGGCTGCGTTTGTATCGGGCAGGAACGCAGCAATCTGGTCGTCAGAGAACCTGCTGATGATGTCGGAGTTTCTCAAAGATCTTTGCAGAATATGGAAAGCTGCCTTGATTTGCCGGTTGCGGCCTATGTTTCCCTTGTTTGTAACAAGCAGGAGGGAGAAGTTGTTGCCGCTGCGGGTCAGGCGCCGTTCTTCCGTTTCCAGCATGAATTGGAGTGTTTCTCGATCGCATATGTAGGCTCCATTGGTTGGCTTAACCTTGAGATTGGAGCTGAACTTAAACTCCCGTGACTCCCGGTTCTGTAACTGGGCGATCAAATCTTGGGTGGCTTTGCTCGGCTGAAGCTGGAACTCGTCCATGAGCATGGTGCTGTACCTTTTATAAAGGTTGAGGGCGTCTACATGCCGTTCATCGAGAATGTAGGCCTTAATTCCCATCTGATACAGTTCTTCACGGAATTTATCCTTGTGGACGGCAGAACGCAAAATGTCTATGGCCCCTTGAATATCACCGCGGTGGGCCATCCTAAGTTCGGCAGAACGCACTATAGTTTCGAAGTAAAGTTCTTGATAGTCCTCTCGGTAGGAGATTGTCCATTCCTCATACAGATCTTCAGAGAGAAAGTCGTCCCGGTAGAGGTCTAAGGCTGACTCGCAGTGAGACAGCGCCTTTTCCGGATGGCTCTTTGCCAGTTGCCGAGACTGTTTTACATGTTCCTGAAAGAGGTAAAAATCAAAACATTCGTTGGACAGTTCCAGCCAATAGGATCCGTTGGCATACAGGAGAGGAGCAGCACCGTCTCCGTCATCGCCAAGCAGAATCCTGCGCACAAACCAGACGGCTGTATGCAGATTTCCAGTGCTGTCCACATCTTCGTTGTCAGGCCAAAGGAGTTCGATCAATACATCTGCCGAGACTTTTTGCCCTGCCCGAGCCGCCAGATACTTCAGGAGAGTTAAGGCTTTTTTCGATTTCCAGGCCTCCTCCTGAATTTCTTCATTATTAACCATGAGATAAAAGGGGCCCAAAAGACCGATTTGCAGCTTGCACTTGCTGAGGGTCTTCACCAGTATCCCTCCATTTCATCTTGGCATAATAGTAAGAAAAACATTCCACAATCGATGGAGATTTCCTGTATACCTTAGTCAACAAGTTGTAAATTAATCGTCACATCATCCCGGGGGGGCTCCGGGAGGAACCAACCTGGCCTTGACGAACTATGGAGAGACTAGTAACTCAAAGTTAGGAGATATGAGTATGCAGCAGAATCAGAAGCAACGGAAAGCAACACTATGGGAGCTGTTCAGCGCGTGGTTCAAGATCGGCCTGTTCACCTTTGGCGGCG
The DNA here is from genome assembly GCA_012520315.1 of Bacillota bacterium. Taxonomy (GTDB): domain Bacteria; phylum Bacillota; class Limnochordia; order Darwinibacteriales; family Darwinibacteriaceae; genus UBA5420. The sequence goes on from JAAYOM010000084.1 coordinate 10,149, forward strand.
GCTATGCCATGCTGCCCTTGATTGAGCGGGAGGTTATCGACAAAAAGGGTTGGACAGATAAGGAAGAGATTCTCTCAATTTATGCTCTGGCCCAATCTGTGCCTGGCGTGATCGCAGTTAATACTTCGATTATTCTAGGGAACCGCTTGGCAGGGGTCAAAGGGGCAGCTGTGGCCGCTGCCGGAGTGATCGCCCCATCCCTGATCATCATCATGATCATTGCAGCTAATTTTGATTACATAATGAACAGTGTCTATGTGCTGCAAGCCTTTAGCGGCATCAGGGCAGCAGTGGTCGGACTTGTAGCGGCCGCGGCTGTAAGAATTGCCCTAGGCAGCTTGAAAGACAAACCAGCTTACATCATTGCCATCGCGGCCTTCGTATTAAGCGCGTTTACCGACCTCCATGCCATTGCCATCATTCTTGGCGGCGCCCTTGCAGGCTTAGCCGTTTATTACTTTGGTGCCAGAAGGGGGGCTGAAGACTGATGCTTACTGCACTTTTTCATTTGTTCACTGGGTTTTTCAAAATAGGTATGTTTACAATCGGGGGCGGCTATGCCATGCTGCCTTTGATGCAGGAGGAAATCGCCAGGTACGGCTGGATGACAGCAGCAGAGTTCATTGATATCATCGCTATTGCGGAAATGACGCCTGGCGCCATTGCGGTGAATGCTGCTACCTTTGCTGGTTTTCGCACAGCTGGCGTAATTGGTGCCCTCTTGGCAACTGCATCCCTGGCGCTGCCCTCCCTATTAATTCTCGTTCCCTTGTCAAACTTTTGGGAAATTCACCGGGATCATCCGATCCTGACAGCTGTTTTTCGAGGCATAAAGCCGGCGGTAGCAGGTCTGATCGGAGCGGCCGCCATCTATATCGGCAAGACCGCGCTGCTTTATGATCCTCTGCTGTCAAAAGGGGAGGGGCTTCCCATCGATCTGCGCAGCCTCTTGATTGCCGCCAGCGTCTTTTTTGCGGTGCGCAGATTTAAGGCGGATCCCATCAAGGCTATTATTGTTTCTGGCATCGTGGGATTGGTCGTCTTTGGCTTTTAAGTTTTCAGTAGATTAGGGGCGCGGCTTTTGCGGCTGCGCCTTTTTCTCTTTAGGCAGGAATTTCTAGGCAAAAGCCAGAAAAACATGGTGATCTGCTGGGAATGTTTACAAAAAAATAGTGGGAGGAATGGTCGATGGCGGTCAAGTACCGGAAAGAGCTGGATTCGATCTCGCCTTATGTGCCCGGAAAGCCTATTGACGATGTTAAACGGGAACTGGGGTTAGATCGTGTTATTAAGCTGGCGTCCAATGAAAACCCCCTGGGTTTTTCCAGCGCGGTGCGAAAGGCGGTAATCAAGGCCTTGGACGAGGTTAACCTCTATCCTGATGGGAATGCAACTGTGCTAAAGGCAAAGATTGCAGAAAAGTACGGGGTCACGCCTGAAATGGTGCTGCCTACCTGCGGTTCAGATGAAATGGTTGATCTAATTGCTAAGACATTTATCGATCAAGGCAGCCAGGTGGTTCTAGCGGAGGTTACCTTCCCGCGGTATTTCTCCACCTCCCAGATGATGGGTGCAGATTTAAGGATTGTGCCGATGAAAAACATGGCCTATGACCTGGAAGGATTTAAACAGGCAATTACGGCCCAGACAAGGCTGGTTTGGCTGTGCAATCCTAATAATCCGACAGGCTCCTTTTTCACCAGAGATGGGCTTATTGACCTACTGGAGCATATTTCCCCTGAAACCCTTGTGGTTTATGACGAAGCTTACTATGAGTTTGCTGACCATCCCGACTACCCCAAGGACAGTATTGAGCTCATGAAGAGGTACAAGAACATGCTCGTCATGAAGACATTGTCTAAAGCATACGGCATAGCCGGGATGCGCACCGGCTTTACCATTGGCGATCCGGTCTTGCTGGAGCTGATCAATCGCATCAGAAATCCCTTCAATGTTACGCTGCTCAGCCAAGTGGCGGCCATAGCCGCCCTTGCTGACGACGATTTTTTGGTGAAGATCATAGAGAACAACAATCAGGGCAAGTACTATTTATATGATGCCTTTGCAGAGCTAGGGCTGGAATATGTAAAAACCGAAGCCAACCATATTGCCTTTAACGCGGGCAAAGACGGCGCTCTGGTCTTTCAGGAGCTTCTAAAGCGGGGGGTCATCATCAGGCCCATCGGCGGGGAGAAGTACAAGACCTGGCTTAGGGTGAGCATCGGGACGATGGAGGAAAATCGCGAATTTATCAGGGCACTGCAGGAAGTGCTGGCCTGAGATTAAGGAGGAACTATGGACAGATTTATGTTGAATAGGGAAGATACGGTACTTCTGGAAATTGATATCCAGGAGCGCTTGGTTCCGGTCATGAAGTACAGGGATCAGGTGATTAAGAACACCCAGATTTTGATCTCGGTAGCCAAGGAAATGGGCTTTCCTGTACTGGCCACCGAACAGTATCCCCAAGGGCTGGGCAGAACTGTTCCAGAGCTTCTGGAAATGATAGATGAGGAAAATATCTTTGCCAAGAACAGCTTTACCGCTTATACCGATGAGGTCAAGGGCGCTCTGCAGGATTTAGGCAGAAAGAAAGTCTTAATTGCGGGCATGGAAACCCATGTCTGCGTTTTTCAAACAGTTCGGGATCTGATTAAGGACGGTTACAAGGTTTTTGCAGTCAAGGATGCTGTCGCCTCCAGAACCAAGGGTAACTATCAAAATGGACTGGATTTGATGCAGGCTATGGGGGCGGTTGTGACCAATACCGAAACTGCCGTCTTTGACCTGCTGAAAGTATCGGGCACTCCAGAGTTTAAGGTGATGTCAAAACTGATTAAATAGGAAGAGACAAGTAAGCCCCAGCGACTGCCGGGGCTCTTCAATGGCCAGATTAGTTGGGAAGGGGACTGACATACTTAGCGTTCTTGGTTCTTTCCTTAAACTCAGCCTGTGCGGTCTCAACCAGGGCCGGATCGTTCAGTAAGTCGTAGGCGATGCCAAGCAGAATCTCGGCTGCATAGTGCATACCTTTAGTGCCCAGGGTGGATCCGGAGGCGGCAGTAGCCTGCCAGGAGTGGGCTGGAACCCCTAAGGGCCAGGCAGCGGTGAGAAAGAGGTTCATAGGCATAATCCAGGACACATCTCCGCTGTCTGATGAACCGGAGACGATCACCGATCTGGCCTGTTCCTGGTCTAGGACTCCTTGGTGAATATAGGGTTTGTCGCCAGTATCGGTCATAAA
>JAAYOM010000014.1 GCA_012520315.1 Bacillota bacterium
GCAAGCTACGGGACGGATTCGAGTATGTAGATGATGAGGGCCGACACAGAAAAGTTCCCGGTCTTTTTAACGAAGTAGTGTTTAATGCCAGTGTCAAGGAGTTCTTTGCAGCAAAGGAGCGCCTGTCCAACTATTTCGATGAAACGCTGACCGAGGACATCTTTGATTATATCCCTCCCCAGAAGACCAACCAGATTTTTACTCCAAAACGAGTGGTCAAGATGATGGTTGATATGCTTGAAAAGGTCAATCCCGGGCTCTTTAAGGATTATAACACTAAGTTCCTAGATCCCTATGCCAAGAGTGGTTTATACATCACAGAAATCGTTAAGCGCCTGTATAAGGGACTTGCAGAACAAATTCCAGAGCCTGGAAACCGAATAAGGTGGATCCTTGAGAATCAAGTCTATGCCATAGCACCTAGTAACATTATTCATAACATCGTCAAGAACTATGTATACCCAGATGGGTTGGAAATATCAACTAAAAACCTTGTAGAACTCGACTTGTCGGCATTATGGGATGATGCATTATGGCAAAATCGAATCATAGACGCCTTTGGGGGTGATGAGGATATGAAATTTGATGTGATAATAGGAAACCCGCCGTATCAGGAGATGGATGGAGGTGCCCAGGCCAGTGCAAGGCCGCTCTATCATAAATTTATTCAGAGAGCCAAAGACCTGGAGCCTTCTTTGATTTCGTTTATCATACCAACTCGCTGGTACGTAGGGGGAAAAGGTTTAGATGAGTTTCGCGAACATATGCTGAGTGATAAACACCTTCGTGAACTACATGATTGGCTGACCCCGGATGACATATTCCCAAACACCAACATCCGGGGCGGCGTATGCTATTTCCTATGGGACAGAGACTATGACAACAACGAGCGCCTTACACGTGTTGTTACCTATCAAGATAATGCGGTAGTTGATGATGTAACCCGTCCCATGGCTATAGAAGGCTCTGATATCTTCATCCGAGACAGTAAGGCGTTTTCCATACTTGGAAAGATATCCGGCGACGATTTTGAGTCATTACAGCACCATGTGTCCCCACGCAAACCTTTTGGTCTGGAAGGCTACGTATCGCGGGGCGAGAGATTCCACGCCGAAAGCGGAGGGTTAAGTGATCCCATACAGTGCTACGCCAAAGGTATGGCGGTGGGTTACGTTGAGCGGGGAGACGTTGCAGTAAGATCCGAATGGATAGACAAGTGGAAGGTCTTTACTCCCAGAGCAAACAACATCGGAACGGAGCTTAACGACGACAATCTCAATACTTTTGTCGGGGCACCTGGAACAGTGTGCACTGAATCCTACATCGTGATCGGCGGGGATCTTGGGTTAGACGAGGAATCTGTCGAGAATCTGTCTAAGTATTTGACGACAAAGTTCGTTCGGTATCTTCATGGGTTAGCCAAAGCAAGCCACGATGCAACGGCCAAAACATATCGCTTCATACCTCTTCAGGATTTCTCCAACCAGAGTGACATCGATTGGTCGCTTTCGGTGCGGGAAGTGGATGAGCAGCTCTTCGATAAATATGATTTGGCTGAAGAAGAGAGGCAGCATATTGACAAAGTGATCAAGGACATGGAGAATTGTTAGCTTGTCAACACATTAGTCTTGGTTTTATTGTGGGGGCTTTGCCCATCATGCTGGGTTTATCTGCTGCGCAAGAGCCAAAATGAGAGCTTTTTGCAGCGTAGTTCATAAGGCATTGCACTCAGGACTTAGAGTAGGGTGCCAACCTAGCGCATAGTAATCGTTGGTCTAGCAAAAAGGGAGGAAGTGTGATTTGAACTTGAAAGACAGAGCCCGCCAACTATTGAAGGAGTTTAAAGGAGAGACGTATGCCTTTGGAGGAAACGTTATCGGAGCTGTGGGCATCTATGCAGCAAGCTTTGGGAAGCGCGCCTTGGTGGTCTCCAACACAGGCAGCTTCCCCGATTTTGTACAGCAAGTAGTACAGAGTGTAAAGAGCAATGGCGTTGAGCTGGCCGGTGGACAGGTGTTCAAGGCTGCAAGGCCCAATGCTCCCAAAGAAGATGTTCTTAGAATCCGAGACTATATCTTGAACCATCAGCCTGACTCCATTCTAGCTATTGGCGGCGGCAGCGTAATTGATGCAGTAAAGGCGGCAAATGTCCTGGCTGCCTTAGGCAGTATACAGCCCGACATTGACTATTATTTCGGGACGGGCCTTGTGACGAAGGTTCTAGAAGAGTCCAATCAGCAGCTTGTACCATTGATCGCCGTTCAAACGGCTTCCAGTTCTGCGGCTCATCTAACCAAGTACTCCAATATTACGGATTTTCTTTCAGGTCAGAAGAAACTGATCGTAGATGAAGCCATCGTTCCGCATAGGGCGGTGTTTGATTATGGTGTGACTACGAGTATGTCTTCCGATCTGACTATTGATGGCGCTTTGGATGGTATGTCACATTGCTTAGAGGTATTTTACAACGCAAACGATGACCAATTCGAAAAAGTCAGGGATATTACAGAGACCGCACTAGACTTGATTATCGGGAATCTAAAACCGGCCGTCGAAGAACCGGGCAATATTGAATTCCGAGAGGCACTGGGTTTGGGTACTGATCTGGGAGGGTATGCGATTATGATCGGCGGAACGAATGGTGCCCACCTGACAAGTTTTTCTCTTGTGGATCTGACGAGTCACGGCCGTGCATGCGGGCTGTTGAATCCTTATTATACGGTCTTTTTTGCTCCAGCTATTGAAGAACAATTAAAAGTTATTGGTGAGATTTTTGCTAAGCACGGATATATTAAAGAGCCTATTGGGAATTTGGCCGGACGGCATCTGGGAGAAGCCGTTGCCCGAGGCATGTTTGCTTTCAGCGAAAGTGTAAATTCCCCCACAAGACTGATGGACTTGCCTGGCTTTCATGCTGGATTTATCGAACGCGCCTTGGCAGCTGCGAAAGATCCCCAGCTAGATATGAAATTGAAGAACATGCCGGTACCCCTTGATTCTCAGTCCATTGACGAGTACATGGGCCCGATTCTTTGGGCTGCAAAAACAGGTGATTTAAGTCAAATTAAAAACATGGAGGTCTAAGAGCCAGTAGCTCTTGGACAAGCAGCTCAGGCATGTGTGTATGTGATCTACCTGCCGATCCCCAGGACAGGGAACAACTCAATGGTCACCATTTTCAGGAGTCATACATCAATTTATCGGATTTTGCACCGGGGTGAGTTTATGGAACTGCTTGTCTTTGGAGATCAAGGGAGCGGCTTTAGTGATAACCAGAAAGCCTGTTTCAGATGAGGAGGATGTTCCAGGGTCAATTTTCATTTTGCTCCCCATGTAAATACGCTAATGTTCGGTATCTTTGCTAAGTCTAAGAAGGGGTTTTCTATGCGCCAAGCAGATTCTGCTAAAACGATTGTAAAGTCAACTTACGTTGTGTTTTTTGCAATCATCATCATGTGGGTAGTTGCCTGGATAATCAAGCTCAAACTTGAAGAAAGGTTAGTTTGGCTCGGGACGAGTCCAGGTGGATTTGTGTATTGGTCCGCAGCCAAGCTGATCCTTTGGATACTCCCCGCGGTCTGGCTTCTGCGCCTCTCTGGACGGACTATGCGGGGCATCTTGAATCTGTCTAACTGGAGAGGGTGGCTTTGTTGGGGAGGTGGATTAGGCCTCTTAATTGGCATTACCGGCATCGTTCCTAATTACCTTCAGGGACATCCGCTGCTGCCGACAGAATTCAGCTTTCCCTTGTTAAATGTTCTGATCATTGCTCCCACACTCGAAGAGTTTCTTATGCGGGGAGCTATTTTAGGCAACCTGCAGCGGGGATACTCCTTCTGGCCCGCCAACATTATCACTTCCCTAATGTTTGTTATTCTGCATCTGCCTGGATGGTACTTCGCGGGGGTATTGCTGGACAACCTGATACAGCCCGCTGGCGGTGCACTCTCAATTTTTCTGGTCAGTTTGGCCTTCGGCTATGCAGTGCACCGTTCCCGCTCCCTTATGGGCGGAGTGGTGTCCCACTTTCTAAACAATCTATTCTAGCGGCTGTGAATGAAAAAGTAGTCAAAGTCAGAAAAATACCAAGGATAGCTTTCCAGTAGGTAAAGGAGGGCGGCGATGAACAATAGAGAGCTGGTAAATAGACAACAGGAGCATTTTTCCAGCGGCAGAACTTTGCCTGTCTCCGCGCGTGTGAACAGCCTAAAAAGGTTGAGACAAGTCATTTTACAGTATGAAGATCAGATACTCCAGGCGCTCTATGACGATCTAGGCAAGGGCGAGTTCGAGGGGTATGCAACAGAGATTGGCGTTACACTGCACGAACTTAGCCAAATGATCCGCAAATTGCCCCGTTATGCCAAGCCAAAGCGTGTCAGGACGCCCCTGACACATTTTCCATCTGTCAGCCGCCTTTATCGTGATCCATATGGGGTGGTTTTAATTGTAGCTCCCTGGAATTACCCCTTCCAACTCTTGCTCATGCCTTTGATCGGTGCAATTGCCGGCGGTAACTGTGCTGTATTAAAAACATCTGCCAGTGCACCTGCAACCTCGGCTGTTACAAAAGAGATGCTGCTTTCTATTTTCCCGGAAGAGTACATTGCTGTGGTGGAAGGGAATGAGGAACGGAGCCGTGAGCTGCCGGATGAAAATTTCGATCTGATCTTTTTTACAGGCAGTGTGAATGTGGGCAGGGAGATTATGGAGCGAGCCGCCAAGAACCTAACGCCAGTAGTGTTGGAGCTTGGTGGAAAGAGCCCTTGCATTGTGGATGAAACAGCAGATCTGGCCCTGGCGGCGAAACGCATTATCTGGGGGAAAAGCATCAATGCCGGCCAAACCTGTGTCGCCCCTGACTATGTCCTGGCACATAGCAGCATCAAGGATCGGTTGATTGGTGAATTGAAGCAAGCTGTTCCTTCCCTTTTAGGCGAGGACATGCTAAACAACGAGGAGCTGCCCCGCATTGTAAATGAACACCACTTTAAGCGCCTCACCAAGCTGATCGAAACAGGTCAGGTGGTTTACGGCGGAAAGGGTAAGTCTGAGGAACGCAAGATTGAGCTGACTATTTTGGATAATGTGACCTGGGACTGCCCTGTGATGCAGGAAGAGCTGTTCGGACCGATTCTTCCCGTTCTAACTTATGATGATCGGGAGGAAATGCTGCAGCTCCTGACCAGGCGTGAAAAGCCCCTTGCTCTTTACCTGTTTACCCAAAGCAGGGACATGGAAAGGCTGGTCACCGCCACTTTATCTTATGGAGGAGGCTGTATCAACGATACCATCATGCATGTGGCCAACATTCACTTGCCATTTGGCGGTGTTGGCAGCAGCGGAATGGGCAGTTACCACGGGAAGCGCAGCTTTGAAACCTTCACACACGCCAAAGGAGTTGTAAAGAGGGCTCGGCGCATAGACATTCCCCTGCGCTATCCTCCCTATGCGGGCAAGAGCAAGATGCGGCTCTTGCGGATGTTCCTAAAATAGTCGTGTCTGCCTGATGATTAGCCAGCGTATGTGCAGGATTATGGTTGACGGTGCAGAATAGGAAGGTGATGCTTACCTGGGATGATGGCTTCGGGACTCCAGCCCGTGAGACCCGCTGTTCCTGCAGTTCTCCCAGCTTGGCAGCGCTTGAATTTATGATCGCAATAGGGTAAGATTACAAAGCAATCATTAATGATAGCCCTTCTTAGGAGGGTTATCTTTGTGAGGGAATGATTATTGGGGAGGCGTTGTCCTTGGGGGACACCAGGTATACTAGGCTTGCCCTAGGGGTCTGCCTGGTATTGATTGTGTTGTTTTCTGCGGCAGGTTATGGTTATGGAGATACTGGGGAACCTTTGGTTTTTCTGGTCAATGCTGAGTTAGTGCCTATAGCCTATGTAGAAAACGGAGTCGCCAAAGGTGTGGTGGTTGATATTGCCCATGCCCTCGGTGAGAAAATAGAGCGCCCTATTGAAGTAAGAGCTATGAATTGGGTGGAGGCGCAGGCCCAATTTGCATCTGGACAAGGAGACGCCTTGTTGCATGTGAATCGGACTTCTGCCAGGGAAGAGATTTACTCTTTCTCTAGCCCTTTGCTCCAATCGGAGTTTGTCATTTTCCGGCGACAGGCTGATCTGGACATTAGAACCATTGCCGATCTCATCGGCAAACGAGTAGGTTTGGAACAGGGAGGCTGTGCCCAAGACTTGCTTGCTGGATATGACAGCATTGAGATTTTTCCCTACAGCGCAGCCCATGCTTTGGAACTGTTGGAGGCAGGGGACTTAGACGCTCTGGTAATGGACCGCTGGATCGGCGAGTATGAGTTGGCGAAGGGCGGTATTTCGGGCATACGTGCTGCCAGAGAACCTCTGACCACCAGCTATTCGCATATCGCGGTGGGCAAGGGAAATGAGGAGTTTGTGGATCTCATTAACTACGGGCTGAAGCAGATGGCGAGCGATGGCACCATCGCCCGCATCCTAAATGACTGGCGCGGAGAAAACGTAATCTATATGACCCAGGCCCATCGGCAAAGAGTAATTGCTACTGCAGTAGTATTAGTACTTATGCTCATATCTCTTATTTCCATTGCTTTTGTTGTGAACCTAAAGAGGCTGAACCAAGAACTGGAAGCGAAAGTCACTGCCAGAACCCAAGAACTGGTCGAGGTCAATGAACGTCTGCGGCGTGCCAATGAAGAGTTGCAGAGGCAGTCTCTGGTGGATCAGCTGACCCAGATTCTAAACCGAAGGGGCTTTGAGAAAGTCTTCGATAAGGTCTGGCGAATCAGCAGCAGGGATCGGCTGCCTTTGGCCCTGATCATGATCGATGTTGATCGCTTCAAAGACATCAACGACAGCCATGGCCACCTGGCGGGCGACCAGTGCCTCAGAGATCTGGCCATGGTTCTGCATGAGAATGTAAGGCGTCCTGGTGATGCAGTAGCACGACTCAGCGGAGATGAGTTCGCCTGTATCTTGTATAACACGACAGAAGAGGGAGCAGTACAAGTGGCGGAAGCTATGCGGGAACAGATTGAAGACCTGCCTGTACCTTGTGAAGGAGAAGAGCAAAGGTTTTCTGTCAGTCTTGGGGTGGCCGCCGTAATTCCGAAGGAAGGTATGGTCCCTGTCGATTTGGTCGCTATGGCGGATCGCGCTTTGTATAAAGCGAAGGGAATCGGCAAAAATAGGGTGGCACGGGCCAGTGAGGTCAAGTGATCCAAACAAAAGTAGTCCAGATATTGCTTATAGGTAAAGCCCAGACTTATCTGGGCTTTTTGCGCGCTTAAGTCCAGCTCTTTGCCACCTATTTCGAAAAAAATCTAAATAACTATTGCCTGGTGTCCCTCGGCATGCTAAAATCTATTTAGATAGAATTCTAAATAGAGGGGGGTGAGTTCTAGTGGGCTTTCCTGAAACCTTTAAGGCTTTGGCAGATCCTGTCCGGCGCAAAATTCTACTTCTGCTGAAGGATGGGCGGATGTCCGCTGGCGAGCTGGGAAAATACTTTGACATTGCCGGGGCCACAATGTCTTATCACCTCTCCCAGTTAAAGAAGGCCAACCTTGTTTTCGAAACAAGGCATAAGAACTTTGTCTACTATGAACTCAACATCTCAGTTTTCGAAGAAATAATGCTCTGGCTAGCCCAGTTTAAGGAGGTAAAAACTGATGAACAAGACAAATAACCGCAAAATGCTGCTGTTAACATCCCTAGTCTGTTTGCTGCCGCTGATCATGTCCCTTGCAGTCTA
>JAAYOM010000015.1 GCA_012520315.1 Bacillota bacterium
CCAGTTTGTGCATGCAGGGCCTTAATATGATCAATGCGATCCTGTTCTTTGTCCGGCCTTGTGAATTCATGTTTCTTAATGATATTGTTGTTATAATCATCGATGGAAGCGCAGGCTACCAGGCCTGTCTGGGCCCGTCCATCCATAATCTGACGATAAATGTACAGGCAGTCTGTCTCGTCCTGGATAAAGTGCCCCTGCTCCACCATGTCGTCGAGAATTTCCCTGGCTTTGGCATACACCTTAGGGTCATGGGGATCCGGCATCTCCGGGAAGTTGATTTCGCCCCGGTCAATGCGCAGGAAAGAATGCTCGTTGCCTTGCACCATTTCCTGTGCTTCCTTAGAGTTCATTACATCATAGGGTAAAGCAGCAATCTGATCAGCCAGATCGGCTCTGGGCCTGACGGCCTTAAAAGGTTTAATAACAGCCATACCGTGCTCCTCCTTCTATCTCTATCTAAAGTTGACGCTGTTCTCTACTCGTTTACCGCTTGCAAAATTGAGGACTTCTTCAGCCACAATCGCGGCTACTTTCAGTTGAGCTTCCTTGGTCGAGGCAGCGATATGGGGAGTAGCTAAAACTCTGTCCATTTTGACCAAATCGTAGCTTTCCAAGGGTTCGTGGGCGTGGACGTCCATTGCGACACCGCCTATGTGGCCGATTTCCAAGTAGTGCTTGAGGGCGGCCTCATCAACAAGTGAACCCCGGGCAGTATTGATAAGCATTACCCCAGGTTTGGTTGTACTTAGGGTTTCTTCATTGACAAGATGCTTAGTTTCGGGTGTGGCTGGCAGATGCAGAGTGATAATGTCTGCTGTGCGGAATATTTCGCTCCGTTCACAGCGGGTGACCCCTCGCAACTCTGCCTCCTCATCAGTGAGGACCAAATCGCAGGTAAGAACTTTCATCTGAAAGGCCCGGGCCCTCTTGGCTACTTCTTTGCCGATGCGTCCAAAACCGATAATACCTAATGTTTTTCCGTACAGCTCTATACCTTGGAAGGCGGATCGATTCCACTCTTCGTTGCGGATGGATTGGTTTGCAGGGCAGATCTTGCGCACTAAAGCCAGCATCAGGGCGAAGGCGTGCTCGGCGGTGGCAATTGTATTTCCTCCAGGTGCGTTGACCACATTAATGCCTCTTTCAGTTGCAGCGTGGACATCAATGTTGTCGACACCCACTCCTGCCCGGCCAATGATCCTCAGCTTCGGCATTTTTCTCATTACTTCATCAGTTACTTGAGTTGCGCTCCGCACCAGCAAAGCGTCGTAGGTGTCGAGATCGTCAACTTCATTGACATTCTTTTCCACAACTTCAATGCCGTCGCTTTCGAGAAGTGGAGCCAGCCCTTCCTTAGCAATTTTGTCTGAGACCAAGACGCGAAACATCAGCATTCTCCTTTACTGAAACTAAATTTGTCTGCCTTTTCCATTATATCACAAAAGATAGGTTAACAGGATGTTACTGGAGGAACCTGTTGTTAAGATAGTGTAAAGCCAAGGGGGACATTGTTTCTTATTTCACCAGAATGTGGTAGTATCAGAATAAGCAGCTAACAACTTGACACAAGGAGGCATTCGAGTGATGGAAAGAGCTTACAATTTTAATGCAGGTCCAGCCGCACTGCCGCTGGATGTCTTAAAGGAAGCACAGGCGGAACTTTTGAACTTCAACGGAACCGGTATGTCTGTCATGGAGCTGAGCCATCGGAGCAAGGATTATGAGGAAGTTCATAATCAGGCCAAGGAGCTTTTGCGCAGACTGCTCGCTATCCCAGAGGACTACGAAGTCCTTTTCGTGCAGGGCGGGGCGAGCCTGCAGTTCAGCATGGTTCCTATGAACCTGCTGCTGCCTGAAAAGACGGCAAACTACATCCTGACCGGTGTTTGGTCTGAAAAGGCATTGGACGAAGCCAAAAAAGAGGGCAGGATCAAGGTAGGAGCCACCACTGCCGGACAAAAGTATCGTTCCATTCCGGAACTGGAGGACCTTGACCTTGCTCCGGATGAAGCATACGTCCATGTTACCTCGAACAATACCATCTATGGTACTCAGTGGAAGCAGTTCCCCAATACCAAGGATGTTCCCCTAGTCGCTGATATGTCCAGTGACATTCTCTCGAAACCCCTTGATATAAAGCGCTTTGGCATGATCTATGCCGGTGCGCAGAAAAACCTGGGCCCCTCAGGCGTTACCGTAGTTATCATTCGCAAAGACCTCTTGGAACGCAGTCCACAGGAACTGCCCACCATGCTGAACTACAACACCCATGCCTCGAAGAATTCTATGTTCAACACTCCCCCTACCTTCGCCATTTATCTGCTCGGCAAAGTGCTGAGCTGGGTTGAAAGATACGGCGGAGTGAAGGCGATTGAAAAACTCAATGATGTTAAGGCGAGCATGATCTATGACGCCATAGACCAAAGCAATGGTTTTTACGTAGGCCATGCGGAGAAGGCCAGCCGTTCGGTGATGAATGTGACCTTTAATCTGGCCTCAGAAGAGCTGGAGAAGAAGTTCTTAGCGGAGGCAAGGGAAAAAGGTTTTGTAGGTCTCAACGGACACCGTTCCATCGGAGGCTGCCGTGCCTCGATTTACAATGCGGTACCTGTGGAAGCTTGCGAGGCCTTGCGAGAGTTTATGCTGGAGTTTAAAGCGAAGAATTAGTAGTCAGTTCGATACGCAAGACAAGGCCGTTTCGCAGTTTGCTGCGCAGCGGCCTTTTTTCAGGCAAGGACTCTCCTTGAATAGTGGAACGGGAAATGGTAATATTTAAGTGTTAAATATAAAATTGATTATAAGAATCGGCGAAAAAGACATTAAGAACTGTTTGCGAGGCTAGGCGTAGAGAAGTGGAAAAAGCGGTTGAACAGACAAGGAGGTGACCCAGGCTAAGCGCACTTACGCCTGATGGCCTTCCCCTGAATGTGAGGAATATAGGGGATATACTTTCTAAAAAACGAGGAGGTAGTTTATGTCAAAGATTAATGTAATCATTATCGGCGCGGCCGGCAGGGACTTTCACAACTTTAACACCTATTACAGAGATAATGAACAGTATAATGTTGTCGCTTTCACCGCAACGCAAATCCCTGACATCCATGGACGCCAGTACCCGCCGGAGCTCGCTGGGAGACTCTATCCAAACGGTATCCCCATTTACGATCAAGCCGAACTTGTAGATTTGATTCAAAAATATGATGTGGATGAATGCGTCTTTTCCTTCAGCGACATCCATTATGTGGATCTAATGAACCTCAGTTCCGTGGTGAATGCAGCGGGGGCTAGCTTTACTCTCCTAGGACCCAAGAAGACTATGATAAAAAGCAAGAAACCTGTAGTAGCGGTTTGCGCCACCCGAACAGGTACCGGCAAGAGCCAGACATCCCGTACCGTGGCTGAGTATCTGATGAAGCAGGGACTGAAAGTGGTCGCGGTTCGCCACCCTATGCCCTACGGCGACTTGGCGGCCCAAAGGGTGCAGCGCTATTCTGCCATTGAGGATCTGGCCAAACATAAGTGCACCATTGAGGAAATGGAAGAATATGAACCCCACATCGAGCGGGGTAATGTCATTTATTCGGGAGTGGACTATCAGGCCATTTTAGAAGAGGCTGAAAATGATCCAGGGGGCTGCGACGTAATTCTCTGGGACGGCGGTAACAATGACTTCCCATTTTACGAGCCTGATCTGATGATTACGGTGGCCGACCCCCATCGGGCAGGACATGAGCTTGCCTATTACCCTGGCGAAGTCAACATTCGCATTGCCGATGTGGTCGTCATTAACAAAATCGACAGTGCATCGCCTGAAGGCATCGAGACTGTACGCCAAAACGTGCAGAGGGTGAACCCTGATGCCGTTATCGTTGACGCAGCATCTCCCATTCGGGTGGACCATCCAGAACTGATTCGCGGCAAGCGAGTGCTGATTGTAGAAGACGGTCCAACCCTCACCCACGGAGATATGAAACTTGGTGCAGGAACAATTGCTGCCCAGAAGTTTGGGGCCGCGGAAATCATTAATCCCCGTGACCAGGCTGTCGGCAAACTGGCCGAGACCTATGAGCTCTACCCCCATATCGGCGATCTGCTGCCGGCCATGGGTTACAGCGATCAGCAGCGGAGTGACCTCGAAGCAACTATAGCTAATGTAGACTGCGACTCAGTCATCATCGGCACTCCGATCGACCTGAACCGCATCGTGAAAATCAAACAGCCTAATACCAGAGTATACTATGATTTGCAGGAGATTGGCTCGCCGAATTTGGCTGAAGTACTGGCCGATTTTGTAAAGAAGCATAATCTGGGCTAGACAGCAAGGAGATGATTTCTGTGGCTCGGACCGATGAGTTCATCAGAGATGTCGAACTCTACAGTGCAAATAACTATTACCCTCTGCCCATTGTGATCGAGAAGGGAGAAGGGGTATGGGTCTATGACGTGGAGGGCAGGAAATATTTGGATATGCTCTCCGCCTACTCCGCCCTCAACCAGGGGCACAGGCATGCGAAGATCATTGGAGCCCTTTTGGAGCAGGCAGGCAAAGTTACTCTGACCTCCAGGGCCTTCCATAATGAAACCATGGGGACCTTCCTGAAGAAGCTCTGCCTGATGACGGGCTATGCAAAGGCTTTGCCTATGAACACTGGGGCAGAGGCGGTGGAAACCGCGCTTAAAGCTGCCCGCAAGTGGGGCCTGGTTAAAAAGGGCGTGCCCGAGAATAAAGGCGAGATTATTGTGTGTGAAAACAACTTTCACGGCCGCACTGTGACAATTGTAAGTTTTTCCACTGAGAAGCAGTACCGCTATGGCTTCGGCCCCTTTACGCCGGGCTTTGTCTCTGTTCCCTTCGGCGATGGGGAAGCTCTGGAACAGGCTATTACGGAAAATACTGTGGCGATCCTGGCCGAACCGATTCAGGGTGAAGGGGGAGTATTAGTTCCCCCTGCAGGGTATCTCACGAAGATGAGGGAACTGGCCACCAGTCATAATGTGCTGCTGATGCTGGATGAGATCCAAACCGGTCTGGGCCGGACCGGGAAGCTCTTTGCCTACCAGTATGAAGATGCCAAGCCTGATGTTTTGATTTTGGGCAAGGCCCTTGGAGGCGGCGTTTATCCAGTTTCGGCCATGCTCGCCAGCGATGATGTGATGGATGTCTTCGGGCCTGGCGATCACGGATCCACCTTTGGCGGCAATCCCCTTGGCTCTGCAGTAGGTATGGCAGCCCTGGAGGTTATTGAAGAAGAGAATCTTGTAGAAAAAGCGTACGAACTGGGCCAGTACTTCCGGGAAGCATTGGAGAAAATGCAAAGTCCCTTTGTTAAGGAAGTCAGAGGCAAGGGCCTTTTGATCGGTGTGGAAATCAAACCCGAACACGGCACAGCCAGGCCATTCTGTGAACGCCTAATGGAACTGGGCCTGTTGTGCAAGGAAACCCATGATTACACCATCCGCTTTGCTCCGCCTTTGACCATCACTAAGGAAGAAATCGACTGGTCGCTGGAGAAAATTGCTAAGGTTTTGTCTTAGCCCAGGCTTACCTCAGAAACAAGATGATTACACCAATGATTGAAATCAGTGCTCCCAAGATCTCTTTCGGGAGCACTTTTTCTTTGAAAATCCCGATAGAAAAGGGGATAATCAGAATCGGAGACATAGAGGTCAGGGAAGAGACAATGCCCGCTGGGGCATGCTGCAAGGCGACCAGTGACAGAGTAACCCCAATGAAGGGGCCCAAGATTGCCCCAAGGGCAATGTTGCCGATAGCGGTTCTGTCTTTCCAGGCCTCTTTGATTTCCGGCCACTTCTTTCTAAGGGTAATCAGGACAGTAAAGGAGATAAAGGCGGCGCTGATCCTGATTTGGGTTGCAGCCAGGGGATTGTAGCCGCCCATGCCCAGTTTGCTGAAAATCAGGCCCATAGCTTGGCCCACTGCACCAAGGAGGGCAAAGATGATGCCCCGCAAAGGGCGGTTAAGCTTCAGTTTGTTTTCTTGGGGATTGCGGCTGAGAATCACCAGGGCGATACCGCACATAGTAATGAACATACCAAAGAGCCCTAAGGGTGAAATGTTTTCCCCCATAATTAGAAAGCCGGCTAACGCTGTGAGGGGCGGGCCCATGGATTTGATCAGCAGAGTGATGCGGGAGCCGATTTCAACGAAGGCTTGAAAGAGAAAAATGTCCCCGAGGACAAAGCCAATCAGGCCGGAGATTGATAAATACAGCCAGGCTGTGCCCGTCGCATCTGTAGGGAAGGCTGACCCCCTTGTGAAAAAAGCAGTTACAGTCAGCAGGGGAAAGGCCACGAAAAACCTGATATAATTCACAGAGAGGGATCCAACCCTTTTTCCCGCTGCTTCAAAGGCCATGGCGTTCAACGTCCAACACACAGCTGTGGCCAAAGCTGCAATTTCTCCTAGATATGTCTCCAGAAAAATCACCGTCGTCGCTCCCGTATCCCTTATTTTACACACCGCTTCTATTATAGCTTTTCTGGCAGGTCAATTAAAGGGATCTCTAGCGCAGAAGGAGAAAACGCATTAATATGCAAGGGAAGATTAAGCACAATATGTACCAGGAACAGGTATTGGAGGAGTAAAAGTGGAATCGGCAATCATTACGATGGAAGATGTGCATAAATGGTATGGCAAGCTGCATGTACTGAGGGGAGTTGACTTAGAGGTGCAGGCGAGGGAGGTCGTCGTGTTGATCGGCCCCTCCGGGTCAGGTAAGTCTACTCTGCTCAGGACTTTAAACGGTCTCGAAGAGATTCAGCAGGGGCGCATTGTGGTAGGCGGCGTTGAACTGAAGGGGCAAAAGAGCCTGGTCAATCTCAGGCGGGATGTGGGTTTTGTCTTCCAGTCCTTTAATCTTTATCCCCATATGACTATCTTAAACAACGTTACTCTGGCACCTAGAACAGTGCGCGGCCTAAGCAAGGAAGAGGCGGAAGAAACCGCCCTGCACTTTCTCGACCGGGTAGGTATTAAGGATCAGGCCCACAAAAAGCCCGGCACTTTGTCTGGTGGGCAGCAGCAAAGGGCTGCCATTGCCCGGGCACTAGCCATGAATCCGAAAATCATGCTCTTCGATGAGCCCACCAGCGCTCTGGATCCCGAGATGATTGGGGAAGTGCTCAATGTTATGACAGATTTAGCCAAGGAAGGCATGACCATGCTGGTGGTTTCCCATGAAATGGGCTTTACCAGGCAAGTGGCTGATCGGGTCATCTTTATGGATCAGGGAGTGATTGTGGAAGACGGCCCGCCGGAGCAAATCTTTGAAAATCCCAGGGAAGAGCGGACGAAAAAGTTCCTCAGGCAGATCTTGTAAAGCAGGAGCAAGGGGTTGGTAAATGTGCTGAAATGGTGGCAGGAAAGGGTTGTCTATCAGATTTATCCACGCAGTTTTCAAGACTCCAACGGTGACGGCATCGGCGATCTGCAAGGGATAATTTCCCGCCTCGATGTGCTTAAGGATTTAGGCGTGGGCATCATTTGGCTCAGCCCGGTATATCCTTCGCCTAATGTGGACTATGGCTATGACATCAGCGATTATCTCGACATTAATCCTGAGTTCGGCACCATGGCGGATATGGAGGAGCTTTTGGCCGAGGCGGAAAAGCGGGATCTCAAGATCGTGATGGATCTTGTTATCAACCACACCTCCGACCAGCATCCCTGGTTTCAAAAGAGCCGAGATCAGAACAGCCCGTACCGGGACTATTATATCTGGCGCCCGGGGAAGGGCAGGCGCCCCCCGAACAACTGGAGCGGATTTTTCGGCGGTCGAACTTGGCAGTATGATGAAAAGAGCGGCGAGTACTACCTGCACCTCTTTGCCAAGAATCAGCCCGACCTCAATTGGCGCAACCCCAAGGTCATGGCTGAAGTGAAGGAAATCATGCGCTTCTGGCTGGATAAAGGGGTGGCAGGTTTCCGCTGTGATGTGATCAATATTCTGTATAAAACCAGCCTGGAAGACGGCAGGAAAAGTCTGATTCTCACCGGCAGCGAGCATTATCTCTCCCAGGCAGGTACCCATGAGATTTTGCGGGAGCTGCGCCGGGATGTCTTGGACCATTACGATTGTTTTACGGTAGGGGAGACTGTCTTTGTGACCCCGAAAACTGCCCTGGATCTGATGGCCCCTGAGCGCAAAGAACTGAATATGCTCTTTTCCTTCGCCCATATGGAAACGGATCAGTACATTGTTAAGTGGTTTAAGCGCAGGTTCCGGGGGGGCCGTTTTGCCAAAAGCATCAGCAAGTGGCAGACAGCCCTGCCCTGGAATGCCAATTACTTTGAAAATCACGACCAGCCCCGGTCTGTGTCCCGTTTTGGCAATATGGAGTACTGGGAAAAATCTGCCAAGCTGCTGTGTATCATGCTCTTGACTTTGCGGGGGACGCCCTTTATTTACCAGGGCCAGGAGATTGGTATGACCAATTTTGACTTTACCTCCATGGACCAGCTGCGGGATGTGGAATCCCATAATATTTATGCTATCGCCAAGGGCCTGGGATTTCCCAAAGCCCTGAGATGGCGGATGATTCAGGCTACCTCCAGGGACAATGCACGGACGCCTATGCAGTGGGATTCAAGTGCCTACGCAGGCTTCAGCACTAACGAGCCGTGGCTTGGGGTAAACAAAAACTATTCCAGCATTAATGTAGAGTCGCAGCTCGACGATCCCGACTCCATCCGCAGCATGTATAAGACTATGATTGCCCTTAGGGCAGGCAGTGACACACTCAAGGCCGGCAGTTTCGAGGCCCTTAAGATCTCCAAAGAGCTCTTTGCCTATCGGCGAAGTCTGAAGGGTGAAGGTCTTGTGGTAATTCTCAACTTCTCTACCCGGCAGCAGAGGCTGCCTTGGGAGGGAGCAGTCTTGGTGCTGTCTAACTATGAAAGGCAAGTCTATGACGGAAATTTAGAGCCCTATGAGGCCGTGATCCTGAAAGAAGCCTAACTACAGAGCTACAAGGAGGAAATCGCATGAAAACAGGGACGAACCGCAACATTTACGCCTTTGGTTTAGGAACAGTGGGACGGGATATGGTTTACGCCATGGTAACTATGTATCTGATCTTTTTCCTCACGGACATCTTAGGGGTTTCCAGCGCCACTTTGTGGTGGATCAACGGCATTATTCTCCTAGCCCGGATTTTTGATGCCGCCAATGATCCCATTATGGGCGTGATAGTCGACAACACCAAGACAAAGTACGGCAAGTTCAAACCCTGGATCGCCTTTGGGGCCTTTGTCTCAGGCATTATTACCATCTTGCTCTTTACCGACTTTGGCCTTACCGGCACCGCCTTCATAGTGGTCTTTGGCATCTTGTACCTGCTCTGGGGCATAACTTATACCACCAATGACATTCCCTATTGGTCAATGCTGCCGGCGTTGAGCATGGATCAGAAAGAGCGGGAGAAGATTGGCTCCTTCGCCAAAATCTGCGCTAATGTTGGATTGTTCACGGTGGTGGCTGGAATTGTCCCCCTCACTGCAATGCTCGGCAGCAGGCTTGGGAGCATGGTCAACGCTTATACGGTGTTTACAGTATGCATAGTCTTGGTAATGTGGTTCGGCCAGGCAATCACACTTTTTGGCGTCAAAGAAAAGCGGGAGGCCTTTAAACAGGAAGAAAGCACAACACTGAAGGGAATGCTCAGGGCGATTGTCGACAATGATCAGCTTCTTTATACCGCGATTTCCATGTCGCTCTTTATGATTGGCTATGTGACAACCACAAGTTTCGGTTTGTATTTCTTTAAGTATGCTTATGGCGATGAGGCCATGTACTCTATTTTCGCCATCATTCTCGGCATCTCCCAAATTGGCGCTCTAGCGGTCTTTCCCATGTTCAGCAAAAGGTTTAGCCGCCATACACTTTATACTGCAGCCACGGTCCTTGTGGTGGTGGGCTATCTTATCTTCTTCTTCTCGCCCATGAATATGCTCTTTATTGGCACTGCAGGGATTCTGATGTTTCTTGGGCAGGCTTTTATTCAAATCCTGATGCTGATGTTTTTGGCCGATACGGTGGAGTACGGCCAGTGGAAGCTCGGCAAGCGCAACGAGAGCGTGACTTTCAGCCTGCAGCCCTTCATTAACAAAATCGGCGGAGCGATCGCCAGCGGTATTGTAGGGGCTACAGTGATTATTTCAGGCATAAACGACGCCATCACACCTGCAGATGTCACTGCCGAGGGTCTCTGGATCATGAAATTTGCCATGATGATTCTGCCTTTGATTTTTATCCTCGTCGGCTACTTGGTTTACCGTTATAAATACAAGATCGACAATACCTTGTTCCAGCAGATCATCACAGATTTGCAGGCCCGGGGAGACTTAAAACTGGATTAATCGGGGCTTTTAGCAGCTTGGGAAATTTTCTAAGAAAAGCATGAATTTAGCAGCAGGGACTCAATGCCCGATCACGAAGTGGTCACCAAGAACACTGGCACAGTGCCGTGAAGGGAGATCAAACGAGTGAGTCAAACGACCGCCATGGAATTAGTGGAGAAACTCTATGGCACAAAACGCAGGGAAGGCTTGGACAAGTTCAGCGTAGAACATCCCTTGGATGTAGTAAACTACTGTTTTTTGCATCTGCAACAAGATAACATACGGATTATCAGGCTGCTCAATGTGGCTATACTGCATGATGTAGTAGAGGACTATGCCCACGCTGGCTACACTCTAGAGCGGGTGCGATCCATGGTGGGGCTAGGGCCAAAAGAAACTCGGCTTTTGGATTTAATCACTCGAAAAAAGGGAGAAGAAAACGGCTATCTGGAAAATCTCTTTGCCCTGGAAGACGGGGCCATAGTAAAACTCGCTGATCGTATTGCCAACCTTAAGGACCTGCAGAGATGGGTGGAAAGGGAGCAGGGTTTCACAGAACGGGCCGCTGCCATTTTTGCCAAGTATCGGGGCGAAAACGAAGAAATCCTGAAGCTGATCGCAGCAAACTTTGCCGAACAGATGCAGGATGAGAACCATCCCATCGCACGTCAAATGAAAATCTTAAAAGAGGTATTCGCCGAATTGGAACAAATCTATGAGGGACTGTCCCTCGATCAACTCGATCAATTTGACGAATTATGCTAGAGGTCATGGGCTCGGGCTTATTGAGAACCTCCTACAGAAAGAATACCCGCACAGATGTTGCACTGTGCGGGTTTTTGTATGGCACCTTGTCTCGACCCTTACTTCACTATGCGCCTAGGAAGAGTTCCAGATCGCCTTCTACGGTGTCAATGGATGCCAGTCCAAACTGCTCAACTAGAACATTGGCCACATTTGGCGACAAGAAGGCAGGCAAGGTTGGTCCAAGGTGGATGTTCTTTACTCCAAGGTAAAGGAGGGCCAAGAGAACGATAACTGCCTTTTGCTCATACCAGGCAATGTTGTAGACGATAGGCAGATCGTTGATGTCTTCCAGCCCAAAGATCTCCTTGAGTTTGAGGGCGATCAGGGCTAAGGAGTAAGAGTCATTGCACTGTCCGGCGTCAAGCACTCGGGGAATGCCGTTTATATCGCCTAATTCCAGCTTGTTATAGCGGTACTTGGCACAGCCTGCTGTCAAGATCACATTGTCTTCAGGCAGTGCCTCGGCGAAGTCAGTATAGTACTCCCGGGATTTTTGTCTGCCGTCACAGCCGGCCATTACAAAGAACTTTTTGATTGAACCTGAGTTGACTGCTTCCACGATTTTATCCGCCAGTGCGAAGACCTGGTGATGAGCGAAGCCGCCCACAATTGTTTCAGTCTCGATTTCCGTTGGGGGAGGGCAGGACTTAGCCATTTCAATAATGGCCGAGAAGTCCTTTTTCCCGTTTTCATCGGCTTCGATGTGGGTACAGCCGGGGTAGCCGGTTGCACCGGTTGTGAAAATACGCTCCCGGATTTCTTCCTTCTTGGGAGGAACGATACAATTTGTTGTAAACAGAATTGGTCCGTTAAAGGAATCGAACTCTGTAACCTGTTTCCACCAGGCGTTTCCATAGTTGCCCACAAAGTGCTCGTACTTCTTAAAGGCAGGGTAGTAGTGGGCAGGCAGCATTTCGCTGTGGGTGTAAACATCAACGCCTGTGCCTTCCGTCTGTTCGAGCAGCTGTTCGAGATCTGTCAGGTCATGACCGGAGATTAAAATAGCGGGATTGTTCCTCACGCCAATGTTGACCTGGGTCATGGTTGGATTGCCAAAACGAGAGGTATGGGCGCCGTCCAAAAGTGCCATCACATCTACGCCATGTTTACCAGTTTCTAAAGTCAGGCTGACCAGTTCATCGACGCCAAGCTCATCATT
This sequence comes from Bacillota bacterium, assembly GCA_012520315.1. Classification (GTDB taxonomy): domain Bacteria; phylum Bacillota; class Limnochordia; order Darwinibacteriales; family Darwinibacteriaceae; genus UBA5420. The sequence continues at coordinate 12,330 of JAAYOM010000015.1, forward strand.
GAGGGTGGCATCCAATGCCTTGTAAATAAAGGCATAGATTTCGTCATGTTCATGGCCAAGATTCAAGGCATGATGGGCATAGGCTGCCATTCCCTTGAGACCGTAGATGATCAGTTCCCTTAAGGAACGGACATCTTCGTCGGGGGTGGATAGAATCCCTACGACAACTGCTTTACCAAGCATGTCCTCCCGATCGTTAACCTGGAAAACAGCTGCATCATGGAGGTCAGACACATCTGCAGCCTTCTCGCGCAGTTCATCCCGGACCGCGAGTAGCTTCCTGATTTGACGCTCGATGGAATCTTCGTCAAAGTTAGCGTTGGTGATGGTGGCAAAAAGACTATTTAAGATTTCATGATTAACCGCACCAAGCTCACTTGTCTCAAGACCGCTTTTTACTACGATGTTGGCGATACCCTTGGCAGTGTAAATTAGAAGATCCTGCAAGTTAGAAGTAACCGGATCCTTGCCGCACACTCCCTTAATAGTGCAGCCAACTCCCTTGGACGCTTCCTGACATTGGAAACAAAACATGTTCAATTCATATCTACCTCCTGTGTGCTGGATGAATATAAGTGAGTTACTAAGCAATTCACTTCAGTATTTTATCCCCAGGCAGGAGATTTGTCAAGTTGATCGAGGGCCTGTCCCTCGATCAATTTGACGAAATTCGCTTAAACAGGCCCGAAATAGCCAAATCGGACATTTTTATCATTTATTGCAGCCCGCGCCCTTAATAATATCGCAAAAAACACATCTATTCTTTACACTATTCGCTATGTTGTGTGAGGGGCAGTCCCTTAATTTGGAGTTCCACCGGGCAATGGTCGCTGCCGAAGATTTGGTCATGAATGACCGCATCTACCAGGTTTTCTTCCAGCTCATCTGACACTAAGAAGTAGTCGATTCTCCACCCAATGTTCCTTTCCCGGGCATTGGAAAAGTAGGACCACCAGGTGTAGGCGTCAGTCTGATCTGGGTAAAAGTGACGGAAAGTATCAATCAAGCCTGAGTCTAGGAGCTCCGAAAACTTGTTCCGCTCTTCATCAGTAAATCCCGCATTCTTCCGATTGGTGGCAGGGTTTTTTAGGTCAATCTCTTTATGGGCCACATTGAGGTCTCCGCAGACTATAACTGGTTTGTGGCCGCGCAGATCACGTAAGAATGAGCGGAAAGCATCATCCCAGTCCATTCTATAGTCAAGCCTGGCTAAGCCCCGCTGGGAGTTAGGTGTGTAACAGGTGGTCAGATAAAAAGAATCATACTCCAGGGTAATCACCCGTCCCTCCTGGTCATGTTCTTCAAGGCCCATTCCGTAGATTGCACTTAGGGGCTTATGCTTGGTAAAAATAGCAGTGCCCGAATAACCCTTTTTGACCGCACTGTTCCAGTACTGCTCATAGCCTGGCAGATCAAGTTCAAGTTGCCCTTCCTGCATTTTCGTCTCTTGGAGGCAGAAAAAGTCACTGTCTATATCTTGAAAAAAGTCCAAAAACCCCTTTTTAACAGCTGCCCTAAGCCCATTTACATTCCATGAAATTAACTTCACTAAATATCTCCTCCTTGTGTCCTGGTTCATGGTTCTCTACCTGCAAATGGCTTTCCTCCTGATAAGGGCGGTAACTTTTTTTGCAGGAAATTGGCAAATTTGGGAGAACAAACAGGTAAATTAGGAGGGAGGCTCGTCATGGAAGGGATTGTTTTCGTAATTGTGTTTGTCGGTGCTGTACTTGCCATGTTAGTAACGCTCAATCAACTCAGTCAGCGGATGGACGATGCCAATCGGCAGCTGCGCCAAATCAGCCAGCATCTTGGCGTTCACGATGCTGCTTTAGAACAGATAGAGGAAGAACTGAAGGATCTGGTTGAACAGGGTGAACGGATCGAGGCAATCAAGCTATACAGAGCCAAGACCGGAGCGGGGCTGAAAGAGGCCTATGAACACATTGAGGTACTTCGTCAGGGGGACAAAGATGCAGACCTATCAAATCAGAGTGGAACTTAAAAACTCTGAACCTTTATTCAGCCGCAGTGCTGCTGTTTCTGCTGATGCCAGCTTTGCGGAACTTCATGCTGTAATCAGGGAGATCTTTGCCTTCCCTGATCACCATGTATTCATTTTTCATCTGCCAAACCATAAAATGAAAGTGACCAACGATGAGCAGGCTATTGGGGTTCATCAGGAGTATTTAGATAACAGGGAGCAGATCACCCAGGCACTGCTGGGCTTAGGCACATCCTTTGCAAAACAGCATCTGGAAAGTTTGCAGACTGCGGTGCATAAACCGGATCGGGTCAAGATTGGGCAATATCTCAAGGTCGGTGACAGGATTGATTATGTCTATGACTGCGGCGACAGCTGGGAGATTTCGCTCCTGGTCGAAGAGGTTAACGGGAAGGCCGGAGATAAAACAGGCGGGGATGACGCCAGGTAGAATCGGTCCCCGGCATACTCGGCATAAGGTTACTTACAAGGAAGGGCGGAGGAAAAAAAGATGCTTATTCTAGTAACGGGTGGAACAGGTTATATTGGCAGCCATACCTGCGTGGAACTTTTGAACAACAATCATGATGTAATCATAGTTGATAATCTGGTTAACAGCCAGGCAGGTGTTGTGGAGCGTATTGCAACCATCACAGGCAAGAAACCGCTTTTTTACCAAGCTGACGCCACAGATGACAGCGTTATGGACCTGATTTTTTCCACCCATAAGCCGGACGGCGTAATTCACTTTGCCGGACTAAAGGCAGTTGGCGAGTCTGTAGAGATTCCCCTTATGTACTATCGCAATAATTTGCTGAGCACTATGGTTTTGCTAGACAACTGCCTCAAACATGGTGTCTCGCATTTTGTCTTCAGCTCCTCAGCGACCGTTTATGGGGATAATCAGGTGCCTTTTTTGGAAACAATGGAGCTTCGGCCTAGGACCAATCCTTACGGTGAAACCAAGGCGATGTGTGAACGGATTCTCACCGACGTTGCCCAGGTGAATCCCGAGCTTTCGGTAACCCTGCTGCGCTATTTTAACCCGGTGGGGGCCCATAAAAGCGGCTTGATCGGCGAAGCGCCCCAGGGCATTCCCAACAATCTCATGCCCTATATTACCCAGGTGGCCAAGGGCAGCCTCCAGGAGCTCAAAGTCTTTGGCAATGACTATCCCACGCCAGATGGAACCGGAGTGCGGGATTATATTCATGTTGTTGATTTGGCGGAAGGGCATGTGGCCGCTGTTGAACAGGCCGCACCTGGAGTTCATGTCTATAATCTAGGCACAGGCAAGGGGACTTCTGTACTGGAGCTGATCACAGCCTTTGAAGAAGCGAACAATTTGAAGATTCCCTACAGAATTACAGAACGGAGAGCAGGGGATATTGCAGAGTGCTACGCCGATGTGAGCAAGGCCCGGGAAGAGCTGGGCTGGACAGCCAAGCGCGGAGTTTTCGAGATGTGCCGGGACGCCTGGAGATTCGAACAGATTTATGCGGCTGAAGTGTGACAAAGGGTTCTGTCAGGACGATGTCGAATAACAATGGAGAATTATGGAACGTGTACGTTGGCAGGGAGGGCAAAAATGAAAAGATGGAACTCTGTTAGGACAAAACTGGTTATCATACCCTTGCTGTTGGTGTTTTTCGGCATTGGTGCGCTGGCCCTGATCAGTCTCCGGTCTTCTTACCAAGAGATTATGGAATCAAAGCGTTTGGCGGGCCTGTCCATTACCCAGCATGTAAAGGCCCGAATGGAAAGCAATGCCCAGTCCATTGCTACAATTAATGCCCTGTTGGGGGAAAAAATCTTATCCGTAGCAGAACTGGTGATTCAGTTAGAAGAAGTGGACGATGGGACACTGACAGAAATTGCCGAATCACTCGACGTTGACGCCATCCACCTGTATAATCCCCAGGGTGTGATTATTGCCTCGGCCTTTGGCGAGTACCTAAACTGGCAGGCTCCTGCTGACCATCCGGTGCGCCTGTTCCTCGCAAGTGGGCAGGAGAATTTAGTGGAGGATATTAGGAAAGATTCGGAGAGTGACAATTATTATAAATACGGGTACAGCAGGGCCCCCGGCGGCTACATGGTTCAGGTGGGCATCGAGGCCAATGACGTCCACGCCCTGACTGAGCAGTTCAGCCCAGAGCAGCTCGTGGCGGACATCACCAGCGGCGCAACCCTAGCCTATGCAGCGGTTTTAGACGCCCAGGAGCAAGTTGAGGCCTCAACCGGCGGCCTTACCAAGGAGCAGCTGTTCACTGCCGGCAGCAAAAGAGACGCTTTGCAGCAGCGATCCAACTTTTATCTTCTGACTACATATCCCGGAACAGATATTAAGGTCTATGATATGATAATGCCCCTCTTTGTGGAGGAGGAGTATCAAGGGGCTGTGAATCTCGGCTTTGCCCTGGATATTGTGGACAAGACTATCTCCCGGAGAATCTTTCTCACCGTGCTTTTCGGCGGAATAGGCTTTCTCACAATTGGAGCTGTACTCTGGTTTATTGCATCCCGGATCGTCAAGTCAGTGGAAATGACCAATGACCATGTAGCCAGGATCGCCTCGAAGGAGCTGTATGAACCTGTTCCGGAGAAACTGCTCAAAAAGACCGACGAACTAGGAGCGATGGCCCGCAGGGTCGGGGAGATGCAGGAATCCCTCAGTACAGTAATTAAAGAAGTGTATGAAGCTACCAACGCTACCAGCCAGTCCAGCCAGGAACTGTCTGCCTCTGCCCAGCAAACCAGTGCCTCAATTCAGGAAGTGGCCAGCACCGCCAATGAGTTTGCCTCTACTGTGCAGGCTATGAGCGATTACGTAGAAGGCATGGTGGAAACCACAAGGGGCATTCAATCCTCAGCCCAGGAAGGCAGCGAGGCTGTAGAGAATGCAGTAACCGCGACTACCGATCTGAAGAACAGTATGGCTGCCATGGCCAAAGTTGTTCAAGGTCTGGGCGAGCAGTCCAGAAAAATAGGGCAGATTGTAGAGGTGATTACCGAAATCGCTGATCAAACCAATCTGCTGGCGCTTAATGCAGCCATTGAGGCGGCCCGGGCCGGAGAGCATGGGCGCGGCTTTGCTGTGGTTGCGGAAGAAGTGCGTAATCTGGCAGAACAGTCGGCACAGTCAACGACCCAGATCATTGAACTGGTGCGCAATATTCAAGCTGAAACAGAGCGTACCGTAGTGGGCATCAGCGAAGGTGCTGTCGAAGCCGAAGTCAGTGCGGAGGCAGTAGAGCATAGCGGCAGGCTGCTGAATTCCATAATAAGCCAGGTGGAAAAGATCACTGCAGCCATTATGGAGGTTTCCAAAGGGATTGAGCTCATCTCCAGCGGGAGCGAAGAGCTGGCCGCGACAACAGAAGAGCAATCCGCTTCCATTGATTTTGTTGCCGTATCTGCACAGGAACTCAGTCAGATGTCTGAACGCCTGCAGGATACAGTTCGCCAGTTTAAGCTGGAGCGGAAAGAATAAATCCGAGACGACTTTACCTTGCCTTAAAGTGCTTTGTGGTGTATGCTAAACAAAAAGGAGAAAGTGAGGTGGGCTAGATGTTCAGAAGAGTAATTGTCAGTGTGATTGTGATCGCCAGCGTTGGCCCGCCGCACCTAGTTGAGTAAGACTTTGTCTTAGCTCTTCTTTGCCGTGAATAAGGCCAACGCCCGCTGTATCAAAGAATAAAGGGGGACGTTGGCCTTTATGTATATCAAGGCAGAAGACGTACTGCCAGAATCCCTGCTCGAAGCCATCCAGGAGTATGTGCAGGGTGTAGAACTCTACATTCCCAAGCGGCCGGAAGAGCGGTTAGGGTGGGGAGAGGCAAATGGTACGCGTCAGCAAATTTATAAGCGCAACAGGGAAATTGTACGTAAAGCGGCCGCGGGCCAGAGTATCTACTCCTTGATGGAGGAGTACCACCTGAGCTATGACAGCATTCGCAAGATTATCAGCGCAGGCCGGAAAGAATAATTCCTAATCAATCTTTAAGCGCACTGTATCGTTAGGCTGATAAAATAGAGATCAGTGGGACCCACATATTTGTGAAAGGGGGCTGATCAATATGACAGTATGGAGGTATGGCCAACTCTAGCGCAGCTAGGGGGCCATCAGGTAACGGGCTTGGTCGTTAAGAAACGGCTAGGCCCGTTTTTTTGGCAGGATTATTGGGAATGACTGCGAATACTCGGAGTAATAGAGATGAGCTGGGGTTGGCAAAGGGGGATGTCGGTGAATTGGATCAGGGGGCAGCTTCGCCTTTTAGCTAAGAGTTATCATGCAAGAAGAGCCATCGACCGGGAAATAGCTGATGATGCCGTCATCGCAACGGTGAGGCGCATTTTTTGGACTGCACCGATCATGGCCGCAGGTACCTCCCTTTCGGCCCTGGGCTTTTGGCTGAGGAGCGATGCCGAGGGGGCCGCTGAAATTTTGTGGCGGGATCTGATCATCAGGACCAATGCCTTCTCGAGCCTGATTACAATCTGTTTATGGTTCCTGGCCTGGCTGATTAGGGCACGATATGCGAAAATCAGGATCCAAAAGGTGTTTATTTATACAGTGGTGGCTTTTGTTCTCGCCTCAGGACTCTTGATCAGCCTAGTGGACCATCTGGTTATGCCCAGCATTACCCCTTTTTTGCTGTGCGTGACAATCGTAGGCACCTTTTACTATTTGCCTCCCGTAAACTCCATTGTGGTCTACCTGGCTGCCTTTTTTGTGTTCCGCTCCGCATTTTTGTCTCTTAATTCCCTTTCTCAAACGATCCTCGACTCTGCCTTAGTCAATGGCCAGGTAGCTTGTGCCGTCGGTTTGGCCCTCTCCATCGTGAACTGGCAGCATTATCGCCGATCCGAGCTCCAGGAGCGAACCATTGTCAGGCAACGGGACATCTTGACCCGCATGGCCTACCATGACGCGTTAACAGGCCTGCCGAACAGGCGGTATCTAGATGAACTGGTGGAGAAGGAAGTGGAGCTGGTCAAAAACAAAGCGGCTGAGTCTTGCCTAATCATGTGCGATGTGGACAATTTTAAAACAGTCAATGATACCCATGGGCATCCGGCCGGAGATGAGCTGCTGAGACAGTTTTCTTTGCTGATGCGAGAAGCAATCGGCAACGCGAATACCATAGTCCGGCTCGGAGGAGAGGAATTTGTGATTCTGACACCCCACACATCCCTCGCGGACGCAGCCGCTCTGGCAGAATGTCTGCGGGAGACCATATCAGCCCACAGCTTCTCACTGGGTCAGGATATCAAAATCAGAATTACAGCCAGCTTTGGAGTTGCCGCCTTGCAGGGTACGGAAGGAATTCGCGATTACTACCTGCAGGCAGACGAAGCCCTGTACCGGGCTAAGCAGGCTGGAAAAAATTATGTGGCGGTGGCATGCTGCTTAGAAACGCAAAGCTCCATCGGGTAAATACCCTGGCAGCGAGGAGGGCGTTATGGAAAAAACTATTGATTTGAGCAAGACAGTTTATGAACTAGTACAAGAGTATCCCGAGCTGGTAGAAGTAATGCGGGAGATCGGCTTTGCCAACATCACCAATCCTGCCATGCTTAAAACCGCAGGACGGGTGATGACGATCCCCAAGGGCGCCGCAATGCGGGGCTTAGATCTGGAAAACATTAAGGCCGAACTGATTAAAAGGGGATATTCCCCCATCTAGCAAGACAAGCGAAAAGCCCACATAGTGGGCTTTTGCTATCTATTTCCCTCTACTTATCTTGCAGCAGCTGCACCTTGCCTGTGCCTAAATCCACTTCGTACAGATCCAGTGTGTATACTGCTTCCCCTTCTATTTTCAGAAGGGCAAAGCGGCTGCCGCCGATCTGCTCCCCGTCAAGGAGAAGCGTTGGCTTGTTTGTCTGACTGAGATGCGTCTTGATCCTGCCCTGCACATAGCTGCTAAGGCTGCCCAGCGGCTGATGGGTCAAGACAATGAGGCTGTCAATTTGCTGATCCTGATCCGCCCGGGCGACCGCCTTTTCCAGCCAGGTAAGGCCCTCTAGGTTCAGGACATTGGTGTTAAAGACCAAGAACATTGTCCTGCCCAGCCTAAACTGATAGGTCTCTTCCCCTAGGCGCCCATGCCTGTCTCCGTAGCTTGAGGTGGGAAAGTAATCGTCAAAGGCATCATTGTGGACAAATTGGTAGAGATAGATGCTCTCCCTCTCCTGGCTTCCGGGGACGATGTGCACAGGCACGCCAGGAAGTTCTGCGCTAAAGGGCTCCACAACTTGGGTTAGGTATTCCCCCGGCGCACATGTATTTTGCAAGAGATTACCCATCTGCAGGACGATCTGCAAGTTTTCCCCTCGGCTTTTTACTTCGTCTTTCAGCGACGATAAAATCAGTTTTGTCCCTTCAGGATCTGCTGCAGCGCCTGCTAGACCAACTAGGACAGCTGTTTTGTCTCCAGGGGCGGGAGGGGTTTGGAACTGGTGTAGAGTTGATTCGCTAAGCCCGGATCGAACCCTGTAATAGTAGGTCGTATCTGGGCTTAGACCCCTTAGGTGCACTGTATGCCAGACCAGTTCCCCTCCAATCAGCTCCGTATTGCCCCAGGCCCTTTGCCCCAGGCTTTCAGTTGGGCCGTATTCCACCACCGAGGCATAATCAGAGTTATGAACCCAGGAGATGGTTATGCCGCTTGGATTAGGCGCCTGCAGCAACGGCACCAGCTCTGTTTCTTGTCTAGGGCTTTGCCTGTAGCCGACCAGGACGATGGAGATATTCCAATAGTTGAGGTTATCTGGCGTGCTTTCAGCCATGTCGGTCACTGCAAGGCTGATCTTGTGCCTGCCCGCCTTAAGATGCTCGCCCAGTTCGAAGACCATAGGCTTGACCTGATCCCCTGGAATCCAGTTGCTGCGGCTCAAATCTGAGGACCACACATCGCCTTCCCACTTCGCCGAAGTTGGGCTGAAGGGGCGAAAGAGGGGTCCGTCTTCACGCCAGGGCACAAAACGCAGCACCTCTTGATCGTCCACATAGATGATATGATCCTTCTTGTTAAACTCATCACCGGAACTGCGTCCGCCATGCCCTGAGGTGAGGTAGAACATCTGGAGGGACTCTAAGCCAGGCGGGATTTCCACTTCAAAGGAAGACGCCTCTGAAGCGAACACCTCCTTCGTCCAGTATTCACCGGTATTATTGAAGACAGGCATGGTCCAGTCAGGCATTCTTTCATCCTCTGCAGGCTCGAAGAGGAGAGTGAAATCCAGCAGCCAGCCGGGATTCACCCAGGTGTCGATGATCGCTTCTATGGTGACGGTGCCCTGTAAAAGGGGTGCCAAATGTGTGACATCCGCTTCCCACAAAGAATATTCAGCCCACTTGTCCACGCTGGGGTGATCGGGAATGTCATCCCGTTTATAGGGTAGCCCAGTGCCAAAACCGGTCATAAATTTTAAAAGTTCAACGGCAGGCCCTGTTTGGGGAAGCAGGTAGACTGTGCCAAAACGGTCCCAGGGATCACCGGCCGATTCCAGCTTAACTCGGGCGGTTATTTTCACAGGTCCGTTGAAATTGGGCAGTTCAAGGGTGCGCCGGATGATCCGCCCCTGATCAAGAGCTTCCCAGGTAGAACCGGTCATCGCATCGCCAAACTGAATGGGAGCTCCCTGGAAGACTTCCACCGCTTTCACTTCATTGGCCTGTGCAAGTCCTGACAGACTCAGGACCAGGGCCAGCAGCAAACAGAAGAACAACAAATTTTCCACTCTCCTTTATACTTAGCCTCCTGTTAAGGATATCAACTGCACTTCCAGAAAGCAACAGCATGGAAATGGGATCCCATCTGACCTTTGCTGACCTTGTGTGGGAGAGAAAGACAGAGAATTAGCAGGCTTATTTGTCAAAATCACTCCTCAGCGCCTTTTTTTGACCTTCACTGACGTTGACCTTTCCTGATGTTTATGCGAGAATATAGTTGAGCAAAATAACATATGAGGAGGTCGTTAGCATGTATAGATTGATGCCATTTCGCAGACACGGCAGGGAGTCCTATTTTCCCCAGACCTTTCAGCAGTTGTTCAGCTGGCCGGAGTTTTCCTGGCAAGGGTTTAACGTTGATGTGAAAGAAACTGCTGATGGCTACTCTCTGCAGGCAGACTTGCCAGGTGTAGCAAAGGAGAATATCAAGCTTTCAATCAACGATGGGTATCTCACTGTGGCAGTGCGCCAAGATGAGATTAAGGCTGAAGACAAGGACAACTACATCTGCCGTGAGAGAAGGCAAGTGTCCAGTCAGCGCAGTTTCTATGTGGGGAACATCTCCCCGGACGATGTGACGGCAAGTTACCGTGACGGAGTGCTGGATGTCAGATTCCCCAAAGCAGCTGACGGGCCAAGCAACCTGGATATTCCCATTCAATAGTTTATCAACACAGCGGGGGTGAGACGATCACCTCCGTTTTTCGCGCGCTAACCAAAAAGGGTACTGTCCTCTGACGGCGAAGATCAGGCTAGATTGTTACGGAGAAAACATAATAGGAGCGAATTGCATGCAGACGAGGAAAGAAAACGTTGTAGAGAACTTCCACGGAACTTCGGTGGCCGACCCCTATCGCTGGCTGGAGGGTGATGACTCTGAGGTTGTGGCCTGGGTGGATGGGCAGCGTGCGCTGACAGAGAGGTTTTTTCAGTCTGATGATCGCCGCCCGGAACTGAAAAAGCGCCTCACCGAACTTTGGAACTGCCCCCGGGTGTTTCTGCCGTCCAGAGCAGGGGAGTGGTACTTTTACCAGGAGAACAGCGGCTTGCAGAACCAGCCTGTCCTTTATCGCCAAAAGGGACTGGAGGGAGAGGCAGAGACAGTCTTGGATCCAAACTTATGGAGTTCTGACGGGACTGTTGCCGTCAGTAACTTTTCTGTTGAGGACGGAGGGAAGTATCTGGCGTATACTGTATCGGTGGGAGGCAGTGATCGTCAGGAAATTCATATCCGCGATCTGGACAGGAAGGAAAACCTGGCAGAGGTGATCCGCTGGTGCAGATTTACCAACATGGCCTGGCGGGGAAATGAGGGTTTTTACTACAGCCGCTATCCCCAGCCTGGAACTGTGCCGCCGGAAGACGAAGTAAACTTCAGCCAAGTTTACTGGCATAGCCTTGGCACGCCCCAGGAGGAAGACCTCCTCATTTTCGAACGGCCAGATGCAAAAGAACTCGGTTTTTCGCCCTTCCTTACACCGGATGAGCAGTATCTCTTAATTCACGTCAGCCATGGAACGGATCCCCGCAACGGACTTTACTGCCAGAAGCTAGGAGCAGACGGACCCGCAGTTCCCCTGCTGGAACCGGGGGAAGCTGTCTTTAGGTTTTGGGGAAATGAAGATTCTACTTTCTACTTTTTCACTGACTGGCAGGCTCCTAAAGGGCGGGTGATTGCCATTGACATTGAGAACCCCGCCAGGGAGAACTGGGTGGAGGTCATCGCCGAGCAGGGGGATGTGATCTCCCAGGGCCGCTATTTGGACGGTAAGTTTGTGATTTCGTTTATGCATAATGCCAGCTCGCGCCTGTGCATCTATGGAGTCGGCGGTGAAATGGAAGAAGAGGCCGCCCTGCCTTCCCTGGGCTCTATTGAAGGAATCTCGGCCAAACAGGGACAGGGGGAGTTTTTCATTTCCTTCACTTCCTTTTTATCTCCAGCCGGGATTTTTCGTTATGATTTAGCCAACCGTAAGTTACAGCCTTTCCGCCAGCAGGAGCTGACCTTCGACCCCGATGCCTATGGGACGTCGCAGGTCTTTTATCCCTCCCAGGATGGCACGGAGGTCTCGATGTTCCTGGTACATCGCAAGGGGCTGGAACTAAACGGTGAGAATCCCTGCCTGCTTTATGGGTACGGCGGTTTTAACATTGCGGTCACTCCCGCTTTTTCTGCCTCGCGGATCCTGTGGCTCGAACTGGGGGGCGTTTATGCAGTGGCTAACCTGAGGGGCGGCAGTGAGTACGGCGACAAATGGCATAAGGCAGGGATGCTAGACAAGAAGCAAAATGTCTTTAATGATTTCAGCGCAGCTGCAGAGTGGCTGATTGCCAACAACTATACCAGGTCTGAGAAATTGGCCATTGAAGGGCGCAGCAACGGGGGTTTGCTGGTGTCGGCCTGCCTAACCCAAAGGCCGGAGCTTTACGGAGCAGTCCTCTGCATTGTCCCTGTCACAGACATGCTGCGCTTTCACAAGTTCACAGTGGGCCGCTACTGGATTCCAGAATACGGTGACCCGGAAAATTCGGAGCATTTTTCATTTCTGTATCGCTACTCACCCTTGCACAATGTCAAAGAGGCTGATTATCCAGCCACCTTTGTGATCACTGCCCACGGCGATGATCGGGTTGTGCCCGGCCATGCCTTTAAGTTCACTGCTGCGCTACAGGAAGCCCAGCAGGGAACAGCTCCGATTTTACTGCGCGTTGACACCAAGTCCGGCCACGGTCATGGTAAACCTATCGCGAAAATCATAGAGGAACACACAGACATTTACGCATTTTTAACAAAGGTCTTTAAGATTTAGGGGTGGACGCAAACTTTGGGTTAACTTTATAACTTTCTGGAAGGAAAACAATAGGAGACTACGAAAATAATGATTCGAAGTTAAAACGGCTGGTCTGTGGACTAATAAGAGACAGTGGAGGTTGAACAGATGAACTTTGGTGTTTTGACTGGTGGAGGAGACTCTGCAGGAATCAATGACTTTCTCTATTTCCTGGCACAGCGCTTGGAAAGGGAAGGGCATACCTTGACCGGTTTTCGCAGCAGTTGGCTTGGCATGGTAAACAACGATGCCGTTATTTTGAACAAGGCCATGCTTGAACCGCATCGCCATACCCCAAGCACGATGCTGGGCAGTGAACGGAAAAACCCGATTAAAGACGGGCAGATGGATCAAGTTCTAGCCAGTCTGGAAGATCGGAAAATCGACGCTATGATCTGCATGGGCGGCGATGATACACTGGGAGTGGCAGCTCACCTCTCAGAGCTCGGTTTTAATGTGGTAGGTGCACCCCAGACCATTGACAATGATCTGAGACTCACTGACTATACCCTCGGTTACGATACAGCGGTTCGGCAGTCCGCAACCTGCATTAACAGCATGGTCAATAGTAATGTGGGTCACGACAAAGACATGATCGCCGAGGTCATGGGCCGGGATGCGGGCTGGCTGGCTTATGCTACTGCCCTAAATACACCTGCCTGTGCCTGTATGTGTCCTGAAGGCCCGATGGAGCTGGAAGAAATGATTGCCAGGATGAAAGACTACAAAAAGAGAACTGGCCGCGCAGGCCTGGCCATCGTCTCTGAGGGAGTCGAAGTAAAAGGTGTCGACCGCGGTGAACTGCGGAAAGATGCTTTCGGCAATGTCTATACTGCAGGCATCGGCCACATCGTAGGGGATAAATATGAGCAGGCTGCCGGCCGTAAACCCCGTGTTCAAGTAATGGGTTATCTCTTAAGGGGCGGCATTCCCTCGCCATACGATGTAGATCTGGCCTTGAGCTTTGCTAACCAGGCAGTTGATCTCTTGCTGGCGGGCAAGACCGGTTACATGGTAACCAGGCTCGACGGCCGTGACCAGGCTGTTCCTCTCAAGGATGTAGTGGGCGGCAAGAAGTACATGGATCCCAAATTCCTTGAGCAGCAGTTTGACAGAATGCTGGCCTAGTTATTTGGGCTGATCATAAACAAAAAAGTAAGTGGTGGGCAGCCCAAGGCTTGCTCGCCACTTTTTTAGGAGGAAAAACATGGAGTTCACGTTCTTTTGCTATGCCAGGTGCAGCACCTGCAGGAAAGCCAAGGATTACTTGGATGAAAAGGGGATCGCCTACAACTATCGGGAAATCACAGAGCAAACGCCTACAGTTGAAGAACTGACAGAATGGGTGGGGCGCGGTGACTATTCCCTCAAGGCCTTTTTTAATACCAGCGGCAGGAGCTATAGGGAACTGGGACTAAAAGATCGCCTCAGTGCACTGTCAGAGGCAGAACAAATCCAAATGCTGGCCGCAGACGGTATGCTCATCAAACGACCAATCCTGGTCAGTCCGAGTGTTCTTTTAGTGGGCTTTAAGGCGAAGGAGTGGGAAAGGCTGAACGGACCGGCTGCTTAGCGGTCAGTCCTTGCTTTTAGCCAGTTAAGCAGGTCTGCCATCACTTCTTCTTTATTTAGCTCGTGGAGGAGCTCATGCCGGGCCCCTGGATAGAGCTTCATCTCAATATTAGTCACGCCGTATTTCTTAAGCTGCCCCACAAACTCGGCAACCCCACGTCCGTAGCCGCCTACTGGGTCAGCGTCGCCGCTCACCGCTAGAATCGGGATGTCCTTGGGAATCTGGTGAATAAGGGCCGGATCGTGGATGGCTTCCAGGCCGCTGAACAGATCGAAGAAGAAGCCTGCACTGCAAACTATTCCGCAGTAAGGATCGGCAATATATTTCTGGACCTCCCTGTCATCTCTGGAGAGCCAGTCAAACTTAGTCTTGGCCTCTTTAATGCCCCGATTGTAAGTGCCGAAGGCTATCTTATCCAGCAGGGCGCTGGGTTTTTTGGCATTGCGGGCGATTTGCAGCCGGGCGATAAGTTTGCCGACTTGCAAAGCAAGACCAGGATCTCCCCCTGATCCCATCAAGATGGCCCCATCTATGCTGTCACCGTATTTTTGCAGGTAA
>JAAYOM010000085.1 GCA_012520315.1 Bacillota bacterium
ACAGTTCCAACCAGTTTGCGAGCGAAGACTGCATTCGCTGCGGAGAATGCGTCGAGGCTTGCCCGTTTAAACTGCTGAGCCTTGCCCAGACACCTTCTCAGCAGGAAGGTGCTCCGGCAGCCTAATAGGATGCAGGAGCATCTGTGCGCAGCTACCGTACGCGTTTGTACGTCATGAAGCTCTGCACCCAATAGAGCTGTCCGTCCTTGTCCACGGCTGCCGCCACGGTAGAGTATTCATACTCTGGGTTGAGTATATTGGTCCTGTGTTCCTGGGAGCTCATCCAATAGTCCAAAACTTCAGCGGGAGTGGTAAAGCCAACCGCTCTGTTTTCTGCAAGCAGATCGTAGTTGGTGTAGTGTTCGTCATAGGTAGTGGAAAAGTGCCGCCCATCCGGCCTTTCATCGGAATAACTCACAGTAAGTTCCCAGGCCCGGGCCTTTGCGGCCATCTGATGGGTATTGAGGCTCCGGGTTGGATTCAACCCGGCAGCCATGCGTTCTGCTCGTGTCATCTGGTAGAGCTCCTCTGCAAGGGCAGGCAGCGTTGAGGGGCCAATTTCCAAGAGAGCGTCAAATACTGCTTTGTCCCGCAGCGGAACCTGAATGGGGCGCTGGGAACTCCAATGGGCAAACTCATAGGCGTAGGAGTCCTTGACAGTATACGCGCAAAACATTTGGCTTATAGTGCATTGATAGAAGGCAGTACTGGCAATGTAGGTGACTGTAGTGGGGATGTAAGTTTCTCCCAGGTTCCCAGCGTTGTAGAACGCAGCATCATGGATTTCTTCCAATCCTTCAGGCATAAATACGTTCTCCACAGAGCTGAAGGCAAATGCCCAGGGGCGGATCTTGCGAATAGTGTCGGGAAGGACGACTGTTTCAACGGTTTTTGAGTATTCGAAGGCTGAACGCCAGATCACTTCCGTTCCGTGGGGAACATAATACACTGCAAAAGGCCGCCCCTCCTTGAAGGGCGGCCTAGAGCTTTGGGGGAAGGCTGCTAAAAGCCATAAATCGTCTTGTTGTATCCAATTGACCACATATAGTGATTAAAGGTTTGCTTCTGGATTTCCAGCGTTGTCTGATAGTTAAGCCACTTGATGGGATCGTATGTTTCACCCTCGGTGGAGGCCTGGGCCGTCTGGGATTTCTGGGGGGCGGCATTTCTGATCAATTTTAGGGCATGTTGGCGGTCCTTTTCATCCCCGTGACTGAGTGCCCTGCGTAATGTTGTCCAAACGGCAGGGAGTTCAAGCACCTGCTCTTTTTCCCCTTGGCTGAACTGGCTCCATGCCTTGGCAAGTTGTTCCTTGATTTCCTTCACCTTGCGTTTTGAAATCGCCTCGAGATCTGCGGTTCCCCCATTTCCCAGATGTTCAGCGAAGGTTAAAAACTCTGCATAAGCCGTTGCTGCTACCTCTGTCAGGGGAGTTTTTCCCGGGACAAGAACCTGATCGGCTTGAAGCATAGCTTCTCGAATCAGGCTGACAATGGGATCATCTGGCTCGCTCTCTTCTATCCACTCCCAGATCGACTCTGCGAGGGAAAGTTTGATCGCTGCAAGCTCGTCTTGATCTTGAATAGACATGAGGAACTCGACGAAGTAAGGGTATTCGTCAAATCCGGCCAGCTCTTCATCGGAGTAGTCCATTAACACAGCCTTGAGCTCGGCTCCAATCACAGTTTCTTCTGCCAGGGAGAGGGGAGATCCCAAGGCAAACTCCACGATAAACAAGAAACCGTCTACGTTTCTGTTGATCCTCTCCATTCTTTCCTCTAAGCTTCCTCCTGGGGGCGCTGCGCCTGTTCCAGACGTTAGGGAGTTGACAAAGCCCTCGAGCATGGCCAGCCCCCGATCTTCGCTGAACAGATAGCCTGGTGCCAGGTAATGGAACCACAGGGCCTGTTCAAATTCGGCGTCCTTAATGATCAGCCCGTATCCTTCGGCGTCCAGCTCCATTCCATAGTGCAAGTCAAAAACGACTATGTCCCCCGACTCGTCTGGCTCCCAGTTCGAACTGTACACTTCGGGGTTTTCGTCCTGGATGAGGGCAAGGAAAAATTCTGCGTGTTCTTGCGCAGTCCAGGTCGCTTCATAGGGCAAAATCACAAGCCACAGCTGTTCATAACTCTCTTCATCGTGGATCATCAAACCAGATTCAGTCTCTTCGACGACCCAGCCTTCTGGATAGTAGAAAGACAGGGAACCGCTTGGCGTTACATACTTTTCCCAGTCGATCACGGCCTCTGATGAAGCTTCGCAGAAAGCCGAGCAGGCAAACAGAAGAATAAACGCAGCTAAACCGAACCGTTTCCACCACATCATCATCACCTTGCCCTTGTTTGAATTTGACAACATTTGGAAGATAAGTGAGTATTCCCCACTGGTTAAGAGAATCCTTTTTGCAGCAGTCTCTTTTTCCGGAGCTAATAACCTAGATAATCAAGTATCGGCTTAAACAGCATGTATTGCTTGCGGAAGCTTTGTGTATTTAAGCTGTCACAGAACACCTCTACAGAAAGGCGGAACACAATCGCCCTTAGCAGCATTTCTTTATAGAACTCGCTTTTAGGCAAGAGGTTAATTTCCTCAAGGGGACTTCTCTGCCAGGCGATGCAGTCACAGACCAAAATTGCTTCAGCATATTCCACCGGTGCCACAGTTGGTGAAAAGTCGATGACTAAAGGGCTCAAGGTTTCGTGGAAAAGAATGTTGCCGGACAAATCTCCATGAACAAGCTGCCGGGGATAATTCTTAGGTTCCAGATGCCGGAGGAGTCCGGCCAGAATGCTGTGAACTTGATCCGGGAGGGGGTGAGGCAATTCAGACTCCTGCCAGGCGACGCGGTGCGCGCGGGCCCAGCGATGATTCGCAGCGTCCATATCCTCTGTTCCAAAGGGGGCTAGGTCCTTGTGGAACATCCGTGCAGTCTCCAGCTTGTCTTTGATCCTTCCGTCACACTCACGACCAGGCTCGAAGAGACTGGCCATCCAGCCGTGGCCGACAAATGCTCCTGAAGCAGTGCGGAGGGGTTTGGATAAGCGATAACCAGTAGGCTGGACCTCATCGAGAATTGAGAGCAGCCACTCATAATGCGACAGGTCGTCAACGGGCTTTAAGACAGCTTCTCCTACCTTGACAGAAAGGTTTTGGCCCCCCGCTAAAGGAATCGGCTCTCCAGTAAGGCCAAAGCTATCTATAGCCTGCATTAGGGATTTTGGGTATGTGCTCATTTGCTTTGTTGCTCCTTTCATTTGCTGCAATTTTAGTTAGTATATGGACAAAGTGCATGTGACTCTCTGATACAATAATAGCTACAGCTAGTCCCAATTATCCAGGAGTGTGAGTCAACTTCATTGTATCTGAAAGAGAAGTGAAGGGAAAGGAGGTAGGAAATGGGGCAATTTGCACAGCTTGTAATGGAAATGACGGCCTACGAACAGGGCTGTCCCCAGCGCATTCAGCACTTTCTGAAAGTATGGGCCTTTGCCAGGCTGATCGGAGAGTTGGAGGGTTTAGACGAGGATACTAGAACCACTCTGGAAATCGCGGCCATAGTCCATGATATCGGCATACGGCCCAGTCTGGAGAAGTATGGAAGTGCCGTAGGGAGCTATCAGGAACTGGAGGGGCCCCCTGTTGCCAGGGCGCTGCTTGAATCCCTAGGCTACGATCTTGAAATGGTTTCCCGGGTCTGTTATTTAGTGGGGCGTCATCATAGCTACACCGATATTGACGGTGTTGACCACCAGATCCTGGTTGAAGCAGATTTTCTGGTGAACATCTTCGAAAGCGGCATGGATTCAAAGGATGCGGCAAAGATTCGCATCAATATTTTTCGCACCAAAGCCGGCAAAGAAATCTTTGACAGGCTCTATGCTGAGGAACAAGGATAAGTAGAATAAGGACTGCAGCTCAGGTTGTGGTCCTATTTGCTTGATTCCATCCTCGTTTTAGGCGGCTCTTGAGTAAAAACGTAAAAATTAAGGCTATGAAGTCCGTATTATGGCAGGGGTTGGAATTGTTGCGGCGAATAAAAACGCACCGGAGCAGTTAGGAATCGACTCTGGCTGAAGTCACCCAATCTAGGCAAGAACATTTTCGGTGTCTGCTCGCTGCTGAAACCACTACGGGTGCTCGGCCGTTATTGGGAGGGGCTGTTATGAAAAAGGGACAAGTGCGTTTCGGCATCAAAACGAGGATGATCTTGCTGGTAGGTCTGGTGATTGCCTTGATTGTCGTCACTACGAGCATCTTTTCTTATTATAATGCACAGGATATGATGGGTTCTGCCATCAGGCGCGAAGCCCAGACCATCGCGGAGAAAAACGCCCAGATTATTTCGGTATGGTTTCAGGCAATCGAAGGAGAGATGGAACTTTTCTCTCTCAATCCGGCTGTAAGGAACCTAGAGTTGGAAGAGGCCAGGGCTATCATGGACGAATTGATTAAGGAGCGGCCGGAATACGGCGGCATCCTGCTTGCAGATCGCTTTGGAACGGCAACTACGGTAGAAGGACTCACAATAGACATTTCCCAGAGGGATTACTTCATTGACGCCTTGGCGAAAGGTGAGGCGGTTTATTCCGATCCTTTAGTTACACAGGGAACGAATCTTGCCACCATTATGCTCGCGGAACCCGTCTATGGCGAAAACGGCCGGGAACCGATTGGGGTTGTGGCTTTCTCTGTGGCACTAGATTACATGCAGCAAATTGCAGAGAGCATGAATCTGGCAGGCCACGGCCATGGCTGGCTGGTAAGCGGTTCTAAGGTGATAGTGGGCCATCCCGATCCAGCCTACCTCGGCAATGCGGATTTGTTTGCTGAAGAACCTGCCCTGCAGCCCATTGTTGATAGAATGGCCGCAGGTGACAGCGGAGCCACCCGCTACGGCCTGGGGCGGGAGGCAAGGGTCATTGCCTACGCGCCCATTGAGCAAAATGGCTGGTCTGTCGCGGTAGAAGCCTACGAAAGGGATGTTCTGGGCATTCTCGCGACGATCCGCACCATCATAACGCTGTCTGTTTTGGTTTCTTTAGCGATTGGCTTTGCCCTGGCCTATGGACTGGCCAGTTCCGTGGCCAAACCAATCCTTGCTTTGACTAAGAGTGCAGAAAAGGTAAGCGAAGGCGATCTTACAGAGGTCATTACTGTTAAACGTGGAGACGAAATCGGCCTTTTGGCTTCTTCCTTCGCCCAAATGATTGACAATCTCAGCCATATTCTCGAAAACGTCAAGTCCTCTTCAGTCAGAGTGCTGGACACTGCCAACCAACTGTCTGCCGCCACGGAAGAAACAGGCGCATCCATCGAAGAAATGGCCAGCAGTGCCAATCATTTCTCCCAAACGGTTTCGTCTATGAACAAAAGTGTAGTTGATGCTTCCGCCTCGGCGGCCAGGATCACCTCCATGGCTGCAGAAGGGGAGGCAGCTCTGGACAAGACTGCCCAGCAGATGGAAGAGCTTCGCCTCAGCATCCAGGAGCTGTCCGAAATTATTGCGGGGCTAAATGCCAGTTCGTCGGAAATCGAAAAAATTGTCCAGACTATTTCAGCTATTGCAGAACAGACGAATCTGCTGTCCCTCAATGCAGCCATAGAAGCTGCCAGAGCCGGCGAACACGGCCGAGGGTTTGCTGTTGTGGCTGAGGAGGTCCGCAAACTCTCTGAGGAAAGCAGCAGCGCCGCCGGGGATATTCGGGACCTGATTTCTGAGGTTCAGCAAAAGACCCACCAGGCAGTGGACGGCATGCAAAGGAGTGTGATCCATGTTGACGAGACCTCTCAGGTTGTCGGTGACAGCGGAAGGCTCCTCTCAACAATCATTAGCGGCATAAACGAAATAGGCGGGCGGATTGAAGAAATTGGTGAAGATA
>JAAYOM010000086.1 GCA_012520315.1 Bacillota bacterium
AAGGAGTGAAAAAGTGGATAAGAAGATACTCGCTGTGATAGCTCTGGATCAGGCAAAGGTGGGAGGCGGCGCTCCCATCTTTTACGCCAGTGACCAGGGGGAGCTGGAGGAACTTGCCGTCCTGATCAGCAGAATCTTTGGGGCGGCAGTACACGACCTGCATAATGATGTGTATATAATCGTGAAACATTGAGAGGGCTCTGGGGGCAGGAATACCATTTTAGATAGCGAAACTATCAATTCTAGAACGGAACGCAACCAGGGAGAGATTTCATGAGTAAACCAATTGTCGCCATTGTGGGTCGACCTAATGTAGGTAAGAGTACACTCTTTAACCGAATAACCAGAACCCGAACTTCCATTGTAGAGGGACAGCCCGGCGTTACTCGCGATCGCATTTACGGCGAGGGAGAGTGGCTCAACAAGCATTTCACTGTGATTGACACAGGGGGAATTGATTCTGAGGATGACGTAATTACAAGACAAGTTCGTGTGCAGGCTATGGCTGCCGTAGAACAATCAGACGTAATCATCTTTGTAGTGGATGGCCGCAGCGGCCTGACTGGAATAGATGAAGAAATAGCTGATGTGCTGCGGCGCCATGAAAAACCTGTGGTGCTGTGCGTAAACAAAGTTGAAGGAAACTTGAGTGCCTGGGAGGCCGCTATCGATTTTTACCGCCTTGGGCTAGGAGAGCCGATTTTGGTATCTGCCGAACACGGGAGAAATTTCGGCGACCTATTAGATGCTGTGGTTGAACATTTTCCAGAAGGCGCTGATCTGGATCCTGACGATTCCTTGAAAATTGCCATTGTGGGACGCCCTAATGTAGGAAAATCGTCTTTGGTGAATAAGATCTTAGGTGAAGAGCGAGTGATTGTCTCTGAGATTGCCGGTACAACCCGGGATGCCGTTGATACAAAGCTTACTTACGGCGAACAGCCTGTAACACTGATTGACACAGCAGGCTTGCGCCGGAGAAGCAAGGTGGAAGAGGATCTTGAATATTACAGTGTAGTAAGGACTTTAGGGGCCGTTGAGCGCTCTGATGTTACGGTGGTAATGATTGACGGTACAGAAGGCTTAACAGAGCAGGATAAGAAGATTGCGGGCTATGCCCATGAAAAGGGTCGAGGAGTAGTTATCGCAGTCAACAAATGGGACTTGGTTCCCAAAGAGACCAACACGATGCGCGATTTTGAGCTTGAGCTTAGAGCTGGACTTTTGTTTTTGGACTATGCTCCGATTATTTTCATTTCCGCCCTAACGGGGCAAAGGTTGAACAGACTGCTTGATATCTGTATGGATGTGAACGAAGCACGCAACATGAGGATCTCAACTGGAAGATTCAACGAAATCTTGCAGGATGCAATGGCGATGAATCAGCCCCCAAGCGACAAGGGGGTCAGACTAAAGATCTTTTACGGTTCTCAGGTGCAGGTCAGGCCCCCTGTTTTTGTACTTCATGTAAACAGGAAGGATCTTATGCATTTTTCTTATCAACGTTATCTAGAGAACCGGATCAGACAGGAATATGGTTTTGTAGGAACTCCGATTATGCTGGTAACTAAGGAGAGGGCAGAATGAAACACATACTTATTTTAGCGCTCAGCTATTTACTGGGCAGCATTCCCTTCGGACTGCTCATAGCAAAGTGGTGGGCTAAAGTTGATGTGCGTAAACATGGAAGTGGAAATATCGGCATGACCAATGTACTGAGGACGACAGGGGCTTTTTGCGCAGCATTAACCCTGATCGGAGATATGGGCAAAGGTATGGCGGCGGTCCTTATCGCACGTTCTTTCATCGGGGGTGACACCTTTCCTTTAGTTGCTGGGCTTGCCGCTGTCTTTGGACATAACTGGCCGATTTTCTTGCGGTTTAAAGGAGGCAAGGGGGTCGCCACCATCGCTGGGCTGCTGGTTGCCTATAAGCCTTGGGTTGCCGCAGTTTTGGTTACGATCTGGCTGGCTGTGCTTTTTGCCTCCCGTTACATCTCCCTAGCCTCAATTGTGGTAGCCGTCTGTTTGCCTATTGTGCTTCTATTCTTTGGTGCACCATGGCTGGAGCTTTTGCTCGCCTTGATGATGGCGGCAGTTACGGTTTTTCGGCACCGCAGCAACATCGAGCGTTTGCGGGCGGGAACAGAATTTCGCTTTGGGGAAAGGGTAAATTAATCGCTTGGGACAGAGTACTTACCGCTGTGTAAGTACTCTTGTTTGTGCGCCCGGCATGTCTACCGAGGCGAAGGGTTGAAAGAGACCCTATCGCCCAACCAGCGGGAAGATAACCAGTAGGCAAGGGCGTCACTGGCAACAGTGAGGTCTGGAGGAAGCCGAGGGGGTGTCTTGGAACATAGCGCTAGCGAACCGAGGT
>JAAYOM010000016.1 GCA_012520315.1 Bacillota bacterium
ATTACTACCCTGGTAGGTGAGATTATTGTTCAACACCGGGAAGAATTCAGAACATATGACTACCACTTCGTGTTGAGCCTTTGCCGTCGAGCCATCGCTGACCTTTTGCGGCAGCAAGGTATTCAAAGAGAAGATGTCTTAGGAGTTGGAGTGGCGGTACCCGGTCAGGTTGACTTAAACCGCAGAGTGGTGGCCTTCGCTCCGAACCTCAGGTGGCGGGATGCCCACTTGGCAGATGACTTAGAGGACTATCTGCACCTCCCAGTTTTAGTTTCCAACGAGGCCATGCTGGGAGCTATGGCAGAAAAATGGTTTGGGAGAGGTAAGGATGCGCGGTTTTTAGTCTATGTCTCCGTAAAAGGTGGGCTTGGTTGCGGAATCATGAATGAGCGGAGCCTGAATCTTGGCGTTAGCGGCAGTGCGGGTGAGCTTGGGCATATGTCCATCGATCCCAGGGGTCCGAAGTGTTCCTGCGGCAGTCAGGGGTGCTGGGAAGTGTATGTTGACGAACAGGCAATCATTGACCGGGCGTTTCGGGCGTTGAGCACCGCAGGGGAATCACTGCTCCTTAAAATACCTGCTGCAGAGAATCGCAAGTTGACAGTGGATGATATCGTCAACGGAGCAGCACAGGGAGACCGGGCAGCTGTGGAGGTTATTCGCGAAACAGCTTGGTATATGGGGATCGGTATCGCAAATATCGTAAATGGGATTAACCCTGATCTAGTGATTATCGGCGGACGCATAGCCAGATCGGAGCTCCTCTTTGACGAGGCAAAGAGGGTGGTAAGAGAGCGCAGCCTGCAGATCCCGGCAGAAAAGGTCTGTTTGGCGGCTACCGGGCTTGGAGACAATGTTGCGCTTCTGGGCTGTGTTGCCTTGCTTTTGGACACACTCTTAGAACAGCCTGACGGCAGGTTGAACACTGATTGTGTTAGAGCGAACTAGAGAGCGAAGGGGGAAAGGAGGCGGTAGCCAAAATCAGTCTATTTGGCGGGACGCAAAGGGAGTACCTGTTGTTTTGTTTTGCAGTTAGTGGTTCATGTTTAATGCGTAGTTCACCGATGACAAATATTTGATATTTGGAAGGGGTTTACTAAAACATGAAGAGAATTCTGTTGGTTGTTTTGTTAGTTGCTGTCCTGGCATTTTCCTCAATGGCTTCTGCTGCGGTCAGAGTTGGGATCGCGATGCCGACCCAGAGTCTTCAGCGGTGGAACCAAGATGGCAGTAACATGAAAGAACAGTTTGAGGCGGCCGGTTATGTTGTAGATCTTCAGTATGCGAACAACGATGTGGCGCTCCAGGTATCCCAGATTGAAAACATGATCCTCAATGGCGCCGAAATCCTCGTTATTGCATCCATCGACGGCGCTTCTTTGGGAACTGTATTGGCGGTAGCCCAAGACGAAGGCATTCCTGTGATTGCCTATGACCGTCTGATCATGGAAACTGATGCTGTCTCTTATTACGCAACCTTTGACAACTACATGGTTGGAACCATTCAAGGTGAGTATCTCGTAGAAAAGCTGGAGCTGGCAACACGCACTGATCCAGTGAACATCGAAATTGTGGGTGGATCTGCCGATGACAACAATGCTCGTTTCTTCTATCAAGGTGCTATCGATGCGATTCAGCCTTACCTTGACAGCGGCATAGTAGTTGTTCCATCTGGCCAGATTGCCTTTGAATCCGTCGCCACTATGGCTTGGTCCTCCGAAAGGGCCCAGGCTCGTATGGATAACTTGATTGCAGCCCATTACTCAGATGGAACAAAACTCGATGCAGTCCTCTGCTCTAATGACTCTACAGCGCTTGGTGTGACCAACTCCCTGGTAAATGCGGGTTTTGAAGAGTTCCCAGTGATTACTGGCCAAGACTGTGACATCGCCAATATGAAAAACATCCTGGCCGGACGTCAATCTATGTCCATCTTCAAGGATACCCGTACCTTGGCTAGCAACGTTGTGGCCATGGTACAGGCTATAGTCAAAGGTGAAGAGCCCCCAATCAATGATACAGAGACTTACCATAACGGAATCAAGCTAGTTCCAACCTACCTCAGCGCACCAGTCTTTGCCGACATCAATAACTACTATGAACTGTTGATTGAGAGCGGATACTATACTCCTGAACAACTTGGCCTGTAGAATGCTGCGGTTGAGCCGGCGGATGGGAACACTCCCATCCGCCCTTCAGAAGTAGGAGGATGAGGCGTGTGACGAAGAAACTACTGGAGATGCGTTCCATCACCAAAGAATTCCCGGGCGTTAAAGCCTTGGATAATGTCAACATTGCCGTCAACGAAGGCGAAATCCATGCCATTGTCGGGGAAAATGGCGCGGGCAAGACCACTCTGATGAATGTCTTAAGTGGTGTGCATCCTTACGGCACCTATTCAGGGGATGTTTTTTTTGATGGTCAACTCTGTCGTCACCAAGGAATTAAGGACTCGGAGCGCCTGGGTATAGTTATTATCCACCAAGAGCTGGCCTTGGTTCCTTATTTATCTATTGGCGAGAACATGTTTCTCGGCAATGAACAGCATAAAAGGGGACGTATTGACTGGCACCAGACGCACCAAAAGGCTGAAGAGTATATGCGGATTGTAGGTCTGCAGGAGAACCCTCACACGCTCGTAAAGGATATCAGTGTAGGGAAGCAGCAGCTGATTGAAATTGCAAAAGCTCTGGCCAAGAGCGTGCGGCTTTTGATCCTGGACGAACCGACATCCAGTCTTAATGAGAGTGACTCGAAGAATGTGTTGGATTTGCTCCTTCGCCTCAAAAAGGAGCAGGGGATTACCTCAATTATTATCTCTCATAAACTAAACGAAATCTCCTATTGCGCCGACCGGATCACGATTTTGCGTGACGGCGCTACCGTTGAGACTTTAGACAATCAGTCCGCTGAGATTCCGGAGGCACGCATTGTCAAAGGCATGGTGGGCCGAGAGATGACAGAACGTTTTCCCAGTCGTTCTAGGGTAATCCAGGATGAAATTGCCCTTGAGGTCAAGGACTTTACTGTCTACCATGACCTATTTACAGACCGCAAGGTGGTGGATAATGTTTCGCTGAGGGTCCATAAAGGGGAAGTAGTCGGGATCTATGGCCTGATCGGGTCTGGCCGCAGCGAGCTGGCTTTGTCCATTTTTGGTCAAGCCTATGGCACGAAAGCTTCAGGCACAGTATACAAGTACGGGGAGCCCCTTGAACTGAATTCTGTGCCAGATGCCATTCGGGCGAATATAGCCTATGTAACAGAAGATCGCAAGGGAAGCGGCCTGATCCTGAGTAATAGTGTGGTTCACAATATTACCCTGCCCAGGATGGATTTCGTTTCACAAAGGGGGCGTATCGATAAGGACTTGGAGAGAAAGACCGCAGAACACTATCGAGCATCCCTCGACATTAAGACCCCTACGGTAGACCAGCTTGTTGAAAACCTATCTGGGGGAAACCAGCAAAAAGTACTGCTGGGCAGATGGATCTTCTCTCAACCAGATGTACTGCTCCTTGACGAACCGACCCGCGGTGTTGATGTGGGTGCTAAGTATGAAATCTATCAGATTATCAACGAGCTTGTGGAAGCGGGCAAGTCTGCCCTTTTCATTTCCTCGGAACTGACAGAGATTCTTGGCATGTGCGATCGTATCTATGTGATGAATCAAGGAAGGATCATTGGTGAGTTTCTGGCCAGTGAGGCAACGCAGGAGATCGTCATGAATTGCATCATGCAGGACAGTAAAGGAGAGATCGGGGCATGAACAGTATGCGAACGACATTTCGGAACAACTTGAAGCAATACATGATGCTGGTAGCCTTGGTGGCACTTGTCATTGCTTTTCAAGTCTTGACCAAAGGTGTCTTGCTCAAGCCCATGAACGTGTCAAACCTGATTTTCCAAAATGCTTATGTAGTGATCCTGGCCGTTGGTATGCTGCTCTGCATATTGACAGGCGGCAACATCGACTTGTCAGTTGGATCTGTCGTCGCCTTAATTGGGGCTTGTGCGGGAACCTTCATCATTACCTGGGGATGGAATCCACACCTTGCAATTCTAATTTGCCTGGGTATCGGCCTTCTGATTGGTATGTGGCAAGGCTTTTGGATAGCCTATGTGCGTATTCCCGCCTTTATCGTGACCCTATCTGGTATGCTGGTCTTTCGTGGACTGACTTTGATTGTATTAAGCGGCCTGACGCTAGCACCTTTTCCCCCTGCTTATCTTGCCTACTCGACGGGCTATGTTCCTGACTTGTTTCCAGCTCTCCAGCTTTTGGGGGTACGAAACACCACATCACTTCTAGCGGGTATCTTCATAGCGATCATTTTCTGCGTGACCCAAATCATGGGCTATCTTGGACGTAAGAACAAGGGTTATGCGGTGGAGAGCATCTGGGCCCTGATTCTCAAGATGGCAGTTATTTCCCCTGCAGTGATCTGGCTCTTTTATATCTTAGCTTCTTATCGTGGGATTCCTATGGTACTGATAATCGTCGGGATAGTGCTGTTGGCCTACAGCTATTTCACGAGCCATACAGTGATGGGACGGCATTTATATGCGTTAGGCGGTAACGAGAAGGCAGCGAGGCTCTCTGGTGTGAAGACAAAACGCATGCTGTTCCTGGCATATGTAAACATGGCTTTTCTGGCTGCAGTGGCAGGCATTGTGTTTGCAGCCAGGCTAAACTCGGCCTCGCCCCAAGCGGGTCAGTCCTTTGAGTTAGATGCCATTGGCGCATGTTTTCTCGGCGGTGCCAGTGCCTACGGCGGTGTCGGCACGGTGGGCGGAACCTTGATCGGTGCACTATTCATGGGTGTTTTGAATAACGGCATGTCCATAATGGGCATTAGCTCCAACGTGCAGCAGGTGGTCAAAGGTTTGGTCCTCCTGCTTGCTGTTGCAGCAGACGTCATCAGCAAGAATAAGCTGCCCTTTAACATTCCGCGTTTTGGCAGGAGAGATTTAAAGGGGCAGCAGACAGTAGAATCATCGTCAAACTAAAGAGACTGGGAGGTTTTAGTTATGACAGAATATTTTCCCGAAGTAAATCAGGTCCGCTTTGAAGGCAAGACAACCGATAACCCGCTGGCTTTTCGCTATTACGATCCTAAGCGGGTGGTGGGGAATAAGACTATGGAAGAACATCTGCGATTTTCCGTAGCCTATTGGCATACATTTGTGGCCGGGGGCAGAGACATGTTCGGCTCTGAGTCGGCCCTAAGACCCTGGGATCATCTGACAGACCCCATGGAAATTGCCAAGGCCAGGGCTTATGCGGCTTTTGAATTTATGGAAAAAATGCAGATCCCCTTTTTCTGCTTTCACGATGTAGATGTCGCTCCAGAAGGGTCAAGCCTAAAAGAGACCTTTAGAAATCTTGATGAAATAGCAACTTTACTCAAAGATCTCATGGAGAAAACCGGCAAAAGGCTCCTGTGGGGCACCAGCAACCTCTTTGGCCACCCCCGCTTTATGCATGGAGCAGCCACATCACCCAGTGCTGATGTCTTCGCTTACTCAGCCGCCAGGGTGAAGAAATGTCTGGAGATCACCAAGGATTTAGGCGGTGAGAACTACGTCTTTTGGGGGGGACGGGAAGGCTACGAGACGCTCCTCAATACCGATCTCAAGTTGGAACTGGACAACTTAGCCCGTTTTCTGCATATGGCTGTTGATTATGCCCATAAGATCGGCTTTACAGGCCAGTTTCTGATCGAACCTAAACCAATGGAACCTACCAAGCATCAATATGACTTTGATGTAGCCTCTGTCTTAGGCTTTCTGCACACCTATGGTCTTAAGAAACACTTCAAAGTAAACATCGAGGCGAACCACGCCACGCTGGCGGGGCATACCTTCCAGCATGAGCTGCGTTTGGCCAGAGTAAATGGCATTTTGGGAAGCGTCGATGCTAACCAGGGAGATGAGCTTCTAGGCTGGGATACAGACCAGTTCCCAACCAATGTGTATGCCACCACACTGGCCATGTATGAAGTCCTGCTGAATGGGGGTCTGGCTCCAGGAGGGCTAAACTTTGACGCCAAGGTGCGCAGAGGTTCATTTGAGCCTATCGACCTATTCTACGGCCATATTGCAGGAATGGACGCCTTTGCCCACGGCCTCTTAGCGGCAGAACGCCTGCTGGAAACAGGGATCCTCGAGGAGTTTATCGCAGATCGTTACCAGAGCTATCGCACCGGAATTGGTGAACAGATTGTACAAGGGAAAGTTGGCTTCGAAGAGCTCAGCGCCTATGCCTTAGAACATGATCAGATCTCGCTCGGTTCTGGACGTCAGGAGCTTCTGGAAAACATTCTAAACCGCTTTATTTCGGAAGTCTAAGGGGGAAACGATCCGACAAAGACTGGTAAATAGTGCAAAGATAGCGTTAGCACTCACGTGTTGAGTTCTAACGCTATTTTAATGTGCCAGGGGACGAAGGGCGATTGAGCGAGAACGCAGGAGAATGCATGCTTTTGGCGAAGTTACAGAGAGGATAGGAGATGGATTTATGCCCAACTGCCGGTTGATTTTTCTATTGGTGCTTGCAGCTTTAATATCGCTGCTCGTAACGGTGCCTGCTGCAGCCGATGGTTTCTATGAAGATGACTTAACCATCGCCTTTTTGCCGCGCTCGTTAGGCAACCCTATCTTCCTCGACGCTTTTGAAGCAGCCCAGAAAAAGGCCTATGAACTAGGAGTGACCCTGGAATGGGTGGCCCCCTTTGATTTTGACAGCGATCTTCAGGTGGAAATGATCGAAAACCTCATTCGCCGGGGTGTGGACGGGATTGTAGCCAGCGTCAATGACGAGGAGGCTATTCATAGGGTGTTCCAGAAAGCGATGGCCAATGGCATCGCAGTGGCAACCTTTGATGCAGACAGCCCTGGCAGCGGCCGCCTTTTTCACATCGGTATCAACAACTACAAAGCTGGAGTCGAAATTGGCACCGCCCTTGTCAACGTCCTGAAAGATAAAGGGATGGAAGGGCAGGAACTTGATACGATGATTATGACCGGCTTCCGGGAGGCGCTTAATTTAGAGGAGCGCATTCGGGGCTTTCTCGATGCTACCGCTGATGATCTTAAGATCAATGTGGTCAGCATCTTAGAAAACGATGATACCGTAGAAAAGTCCATCATTCTCCTGGAAGACTACCTAAAGATGAATCCCGAGGTTGATGTGATCTTTTTTGTCGGCGGCTGGCCCTTTTACGTAACCAGTGATGCCCTGCCTAATTTCCGCCAATGGGCCCAGGCAGGCGGCATTGCAGTGGGCATCGACCTGTTCTATGATGCTCTGCTCTTGCAGAGAGAAGGCCTGATTCAGTATTTGATCGGTCAGGACATGACCGGCATGGGTGCGCAGGGTATGGAGCTTATCGTCAATTACATCCGTTATGGCCAGGTGCCTCCCGAGTTTGTAGAGACAGGCCTGGAACATGCCGATGAATCAAACTTGGACATGCTCCTGGAAATCCATAAGCCGTGGCTGGTGAAATAGGGGGATTGCGGTGTTAAGCTTCGAACGGTTTTGGTCTAAGCTGGCCAAGAAAACCGAAATTCATACCATTCGTACCAAACTGATCCTGTCCTTTCTGGTGATTGCCTTAATTCCCCTCGGCATTATGGCGGTCTTTTCCTACCAAACCTATTATGGAAGCCTAACTGCCAGTGTAACTGAGTACGCCCATGAGGTCGTTACCGGTATGGGCAGGGATCTGGATGATTACTTTTCTGACTTGGAGATGCTTTTGACCAGGGAACAGGATTTTTACATGGATCAACTGATCAAATTAGTCGATGGTAATGACTTTAACAATCGCAAGTATGTCTTTAGGATCTGGGAAGATCTAAACAACCTGCATACAGTCAAGCCTGGATTGGAGGAGATTTCCCTTGTCTTTTCCAACGGCAATCGTTTCAGCAACTATGGGTTGTATGTTCTGGACTTCGCCTCATTTCGACAGCAGTTCCAAGCTAACTTGCAGGCCAGGGGCATCGCCATCTTAGGACCCCACCAAAATTTTCTGAACCGCACTGTGGTCACTATGGTGAAACCGTACGAATCGCCTGGGGCTGAAACCGCAGTCTTTATGACCGCAGACATAAACCTGGATCGCCTAGCCATTATCACCGACATCAAACTGGGAACGCGGGGTTATGTTTTTGTCGCGGATAAGTCGGGTCGAATTGTCTACCATCCCGATGCCGGCAGGATCGGGAATACCAGCCGCTTTTACCGCACAGATCTGCCAGGTGGTTTTGCAGATGGGTTTACCGACTATGAGCATGAGCGTTTCTTTTTGGCTACAGCCTTTTCGCCTGTGACTGGCTGGACTGTAGTCAGTGTGGCCTATGCAGATGAAATCGGCGCCCAAGTCGCCCCCATTCAGCGTATCACATTTGTTGTGATCGCTTTGATTTTGGTTGGGGTAATCCTTCTAGCCGTCTATTTATCCCATGCCCTGAGCCGGCCCATTAAGGAGCTCCAGAATCTCACCAAGCGGGCGGCCAACCATGACTTGTCCGTGCAGATTGTTCCCCAGGGCAATGATGAAATTGCCATGCTGGGTCATAGTTTCAACAAAATGATTGCCAGAATCCAGGAGCTCATGGAGGAGAATGTCAGGGAGCAAAAGCTGTTGCGCAAGCTGGAAATGGAAAGCCTGGACAATCAGATCAAGCCGCATTTTATCTATAACACCCTAGATCTGATTATCGGGCAGCTGGAAAGTAACCAGAATGAACAGGCCAGCTCCCTCATTGAGGCGTTAGGCAACTTTTTCCGCCTGAGTTTGAGCAAGGGAAGGGAGATTGTGCCCATCGCCAGCGAAGTTGAGCATGTACGCAACTACCTGTTCATTCAGCAACTGCGCCATGGGAAGGAGTACCAATACGAAGTGGCCGTTGAGCAAGGCATTCTGGATAAGTACATCCCCAGGCTGCTCTTGCAGCCCCTGGTGGAAAATGCGATTTACCATGGCATTTTACAGGCGAATAGGCAAGGGAAGATCAAGATTTCCGGCTATCAGGTAGAGAGCAGCGAGGACATTGTCTTTGAGATCCGGGATGATGGTGCAGGCATTGAGCCAGATCAGCTCCAGGATATTAACGAAGTGCTGAGCGGGGTGCGCAGTTTACAACATGAAAGGGAGTACTTTGGTCTGCGTAATGTGAACAAGCGAGCCAAGCTTATGTTTGGTGAGGAGTATGGCGTGGTTTTACAGAGCGAACTAGGCAGGGGCACTGCTGCTATCCTGCGCATCAAAGCTACCAGGGAGGAACCTAATGTGTAATCTGCTGATTGCTGAAGATGAAAAGTATCTAAGGGAAAAGGTGACGAAGAATGTGGATTGGGAGGGTCACGGTTACACTGTCTTCGTGGCCTCAGACGGAGAAGAAGCGTTGGAGATGATCCGTTCTCAGCCCATTGACATTCTCGTAACAGATATTCGTATGCCTGGCATGGACGGGCTGGAGTTGACGGCTGAAGCCAAAGCCATCAACCCGGATCTAAAGATCATTGTGATTTCTGGTCATGCCGAATTCGAGCTGGCCCAGGCCTCAATTCGCTTAGGGGTAGAGGACTATCTTTTAAAACCCTTTCGCACCAAGCGTCTACTGGAGGTAGTTGAAAAAGCAAGGACCAAGCTTGAAGCGGAGCGGGAACGCCGCAAACTGGCGGAACAGCAGGAAAAAATGGCCAGACAAAGCCTGGAGGAGCGTTTTAGCAGGGTGTTTGGCTGGCTGGCCAATCCGGAGTCCTTTTTGAGCCAGCCCCAGGTTCCAATCAGGCTTCGCTTAGGCGAAATTCTCAAATCCGGGACTTCGCAGGAGCTTTCAGAGGAGATCCGACTGCTGCAAAAGTCCATGGATGAAGCGCAGGAAGATGCGGACCGCCTATTGATTATTCTCAATGATATTGTTATCACAACGCTCAGCACCACCAGGGATCTGGGTTTTGATATGGAAAAGGGCATTAGTATTATGGGTAAGCATTTGCCTGCCAACGCTGAAA
This sequence comes from Bacillota bacterium, assembly GCA_012520315.1. Taxonomy (GTDB): domain Bacteria; phylum Bacillota; class Limnochordia; order Darwinibacteriales; family Darwinibacteriaceae; genus UBA5420. Next base: position 10,031 of record JAAYOM010000016.1, read on the forward strand.
CCCAGTTTTCCGATTTAAAGCAGTGGGTGGAGGACTTCCTGTTGGCCATCAATGATTTGATCGAATCCGGGCAGGGACAAAGTATGGAGCAGATCATCCATGGTGTGAAGGCCTATGTGGAGGAACATTATCGCAGCGGCGTAACTCTCAATACCATGGCTGCTCGGGTAAACATGAGTCCCTCCCAGCTCAGCAAACTTTTCCTTGAGTACGCGGGGGAACATTTTTCCGATTATGTGACCGGTCTCAAAGTGAAAAAGGCCAAGGAACTTCTCAAAGGCACAGACAATCGCATCTATGAAATTGCAGACTATCTCGGTTTCAGCGACGCCTATTACTTCAGCTCTTGGTTTAAGCGGACAGTGGGGTGCAGTCCAACGGAGTACAGGGAGGAATTGTCAATAAAAGGATAACAGAGAACTTAAATAAAGAAAAATATCAAAACAAATGGAAATATATTAAATGGATTCACGATTGAGTTAACCCTATAATGAAGGTGAAACCGGTCAATCGGTTAAATTCAAGAAAGAAGAAGGGTGGCAAGATCATGAAGAGAATTCTTGTGTTGGCAGTAACTCTCTCCATTTTATTGACAAGTTTTTCCGTCGCATTTGCTCAAAGAGTGGATGTAGGCATCGTCTTACCGACGAAGGATGAACCCCGCTGGCTCCAGGACGTAGCTCGTTTTGAAGATGTAATCAAAGAAACACCTTATTCCGTAGAAGTATTGTTCAGCCAAGGTTCTTCCGCAACTGAGAGAACCAATGTCGAGACTTTGATCGCCAGAGGCGCACGTGTCATCATCATCTGTGCCCACGACGCAGCTGCCGCAGCAATTGCAGTGGAAACCGCCAAAGCTGAAGGCATTACCGTTATCTCCTATGACCGTCTGATCACCGATACAGATGCCCTTGACTACTATGTCACTTTTGACAGCGTCTCCGTTGGTGAGGCCATGGGCGAATACTTGGCTGCCAATGCCAAGGGTAAGGGCAATCCGCTCTATCTCTATGCAGGCGCTTTGACAGACAACAACGCTTTCTTGTTCTTCCAAGGTGCTTGGAATGTTCTGCAGCCCTTGATTGCCGATGGAACTTTTGTAATTAAGAACTCCACTCAAGCACTAAACTACAAAGACACTCTGGAACTGAGCCGTGAGCAGCAAGCAGCCATCATTGGTGAAGTAACCACTGATTGGGACTTCAACGTAGCTAAGTCCAAAGCTGAAGCTCACCTCACAGTTGCTGACGAAGCAGACAAGGGAGAAGTTTTCGTTCTTGCTCCTAACGATGGTACTGCCCGTTCTATCGCTGACGTCTTTGCAGCTGATGTACATGTGACCAACTACTACATCACCGGTCAAGACGCTGAAAAGGCTTCTGTCCAGTACATCATCGACGGACAGCAAAGCATGACCGTCTTTAAAGATACCAGAACTCTGGCAGCAGATGCAATGAACATGGCTATTGAAATTCTTGAAGGCAAGACACCTCAAACTGATGCAGCCTACTTCAACCAGGCCGTTGATGTACCTGCCAAACAAACACCAGTAGTCATCGTTACCCAAGACAACGTAAAGTCAGTCTTGATTGACTCCGGCTACTACGATGCAAGCGAGTTTGTAGGTCTCTAGTAAGATAAAGCGATCAAGGCCGGCTCGGTATCGGGCCGGCCTTCTCAAAGTATAGAAAGGAGGGCTGATCATGGCTAAGGATCTCATTTTAGAAATGAGGAACATCACCAAGGAGTTCCCCGGTGTGAAGGCACTTGACAGAGTCACTTTTGAAGTGGAACGGGGAGAAATTCACTGTCTGGTCGGTGAAAACGGGGCTGGAAAGTCCACTTTAATGAAGGTGCTCTCCGGCGTTTATCCTTTCGGCTCTTACGAGGGCGAAATTGTGCTGAATGGGAAAGTACAGGAGTTTCGCCACATTTCAGACAGTGAGCGGCAGGGTATTGCCATTATTTATCAGGAACTGGCCCTATTCCCTGAGCTGCCTGTCTATGAGAACATTTTCATGGGTAATGAAATTGTCAATGGACGGGTGATTGACTGGAACGAAACCAAGGTGCGGGCTGCCAAGATGCTAAAGCGGGTCGGACTGAATGTAGATCCCAGTACTAAGATCAAGGAGCTTGGGGTGGGTCAGAGGCAGCTGGTGGAAATTGCCAAAGCACTTTCGAAGGATGTCGACCTCCTGATTCTGGATGAACCTACAGCAGCCCTCAATGAAGAGGACAGCGAAAATCTTTTAAACCTGCTTAGAGAACTAAAGAGTCAGGGCGTTACTTGCATCATGATCTCCCATAAACTCAAGGAGATCGTAGCTATTGCAGACACCATCACCGTGTTGCGGGACGGGTGTGTAGTTACCTCGTTAGATGCAAAAGAGCACAAGATTGAGGAACAAGAGATCATTAAGCATATGGTGGGCCGTGAAATCGAAAACATCTACCCAGCCAGGGAAGTTACTGTGGGTGACATAGCTTTTGAGGTGAAGAACTGGACGGCGGTGGACCGTGCCAGCGGCAGGGAAATCCTGCACAATGTGAACTTAAATGTTCGCAAGGGCGAGATTGTAGGTTTGGCCGGACTGATGGGAGCTGGCCGTACCGAGCTGGCCTTGAGCCTCTTTGGCAATGTGCCCGGCTACGATATCCGCAGTGGAGAAGTTTATCTAAACGGCAAGCGTGTGGAGTTTAAGCATCCCGCTGATGCCATTTCCGCAGGAATGTCCTACGTTACGGAAGATCGTAAGGGTAACGGTCTGATTTTGATCCAGGATGTGAAGTTTAACGTAACAGTCTCTGCTTTAGAAAAGCTCGTTCACCAGCTGGTGGTTAACGAAAATGAAGAAATTACAGTTGCCAATGAGTATCGCGAATCCTTCGACATTCGTACGCCCAGCGTGCAAACTCCGACTGGAACATTGTCCGGAGGGAACCAGCAGAAAACGTCTTTAGCTAAGAGCTTGTTTTCCGAGCCCAGCCTGGTCATCTTAGATGAGCCAACTCGGGGCATTGATGTAGGTGCTAAATTTGAAATTTATAGTCTGATGAATCAACTCGTAGCACGTGGTATGAGTATTATCATGATTTCTAGTGAACTCTTAGAAGTGTTAGGCATGAGTGATCGCATCTACATTATGTCCGAGGGAACCATCACCGGAGAAATTGACGCCGAAGACGCAACAGAGGAGAAAGTGATGGCTATGGCTACAAAAACAGTGGAGGAGGCAGTGTGATGAAAACGGAAAAGACGACAACTTCCAGACAGGGGAAGGAAGGCCTCGCTGCTGAGGTTGCATCGCTGCTCGTCAAGAACATTCGCGATTATGCTATGTATATTGCCTTGGCGGTTATCTTCCTTATCTTTTCGATTGCCACCAATGGCCTGTTTGTTTCTTCCCGCAACCTGATTAATCTTGTCAACCAGACAGGTTATGTAGCGGTCTTAGCCATTGGCATGACTCTGATCTTAATCATTAAGCATATTGACCTGTCTATCGGCTTTGTCGCAGGGTTTTTAGGGGCGGTAGCAGCTATTCTGCTTATGAACGGGTGGAATGTGTGGATAGTGATACCTGTTGTTCTGCTGTGCGGAGTCTTGGTCGGCGTGTATCAAGGGTTCCTGGTAACTAAGATTAAGGTTCCGGCCTTTGTAACTACGCTGGCGGGCATGTTCATGTTTAGGGGATTGCTCTCCATGGTCACGGCTGGGACCGGAACCATCATTGTTAGGGACAGGACCTTTTTGCAGCTTTCCAATGGATACATTCCTGACCTGCCCTGGGGCGCGAACCTAGACTTCCATCTGCTCACCTTAATTGTGGGCATTGGCTTAGTGTTTGCCATGATTTACTCCCAGGTCAAACATCGGCAAAGCTTAAAGCGCTATGATTTTGAAACTACCTCCATGAGCATCTTCGTGATCAAACAGGCGGCACTTTCCATCCTGATTATGGTGGTCACCTGGATCATGGCTACCTACAGGGGTATACCCTGGACGGCGGTTATAGTTTCAGTGGTGCTTCTCATATACAACTTTATGCTCACTAAGACCCGTTTTGGCCGGCACATTTACGCCATTGGCGGCAATGCTGAAGCGGCCGAACTGTCAGGTATTAAGGTCAACCGGGTAACATTCCTGGTCTTTGCTTCCATGGGCCTGATGGCAGCCCTCGGCGGCATGCTTTACACGTCCCGCCTGGCTTCGGCAACTCCCACAGCCGGTTTGGGATTTGAACTTGACGCCATTGCCTCCAGTTACATTGGAGGAGTCTCTGTCGGGGGCGGGGTTGGCCGGGTAACGAACACCATTGTTGGTGCCCTGGTAATCATGTCTTTGACTAATGGGATGAACCTGCTTGGTGTGGATATTTCCTTCCAATACGTCGTTAAGGGCGCCATCTTTATCCTGGCGGTAGCCTTTGACGTATTCACCCGGAAGCGGGGAAATGCTTAAGAGATGAAATAGGGAAAACAAAAATAGCGTTAGCACTCCTTGTGAGTACTAACGCTATTTTGCCGTTTAGGCGCAATTTTTACTTCTCTTCTAGATGGGGATAGCGATAATCCCTCGGCGGCAGCAGGTTTTCCTTAATTGTCCGCTGGGAAACCCATCTCTGCAGGTTAATCGCGCTTCCTGCCTTGTCATTGGTTCCTGAAGCCCGGGCGCCGCCAAAGGGCTGCTGACTGACAACTGCTCCGGTGGGCTTGTCGTTTACATAGAAGTTGCCGGCTGCCTCATTTAACGCTTCAGCCATATGCACGATCACTCTGCGATCGGTGGCAAAAATGGAGCCTGTGAGGCCATAGGGCGATGTGGTGTTGCAAAGTTCGAGTGCTGCGTCTAAGTCTTCGTCGGCGTAAACGTAGACGGTCAGAACTGGACCGAAGATCTCTTCTTCCATCAGTTTGAATTTGGGATTGGTGGTTTCAACGATGGTGGGATCGATAAAGTAGCCTACTCTGTCATCATAGGTGCCGCCCACAAGAATTTCTGCTTCGCTTGATTCTTTTGCATAATCAATATAGGATTTGATGCTGTTAAAGGCGCTTTGGTCAATCACCGCACCCATAAAGTTAGTGAAATCCGAGACATCGCCAACTTTCAGTTCTTTGGTCATGGCAACGATCTTATCTTTAACTTCTGGCCAGATGCTCCGGGGAATATAGGCCCTGGATGCGGCGGAGCATTTTTGTCCTTGATATTCAAAGGCGCCCCGGACAAGGGCTACGCTCAGAGCATCAATGTCTGCACTGGAGTGGGCAAAGACAAAGTCCTTGCCGCCCGTTTCGCCAACGATACGGGGGTAGGTTCGGTAGTTTTGGATATTGTTCCCCACCGTTTTCCACATCCCTTGGAAGACGGGCGTACTGCCTGTAAAGTGAATGCCGGCCAGGGCAGGATGGGCCATTACCGGATCGCCCACAGTTCCGCCTGAGCCGGGTACAAAATTGATTACTCCAGGTGGGAGTCCAGCCTCTTCCAGGATCTTGAGGATGAAGTAGGCGGGATAGACTGCTGAAGAAGCAGGTTTCCAGACTACAACATTGCCCATCATGGCAGGGGCAGTCGGCAGGTTCCCGGCAATAGCTGCGAAGTTAAAGGGTGTGACTGCGAAGATAAAGCCCTCCAATCCCCGATGCTCGACTCGATTCCAGCTCAGGGGAGTAGAACGGGGCTGCTGCCGGTAGATCTCCTCCATATAATGGACGTTGAAACGCCAAAAATCAATAAGCTCACAGGCAGAATCAATTTCGGCCTGAATGGGAGTCTTGCCTATGCCGAGCATAGTGGCGGCGTTGAGGAGATAGCGCTTTTCATGGGCAAGAATTTCAGCCGCCTTCATAAAGATGCCGGCACGTTCTTCCCAGGGTAAAGCGGCCCATTCCTTGCGGACCTTAAGGGCGCCCTCGATGGCGGCTTCCACTTCTTTGCGCCCTGCCTTATGGTAGATGCCCAAGATATGGCTGTGGTTATGGGGCATCACACATTTGCCGGTGTCCCCTGTTCTAATTTCTTCACCATTAATGACAACGGGGATCTCCACTTCTTTGCTGCTCAGTTCTTTAAGGGCAGCCTTCAGTTTGGCCCTGTCGGGGCTCCCCGGCCCGTAGTTTTGAATTGGTTCGTTTTCGGGAACGGGCATTTTAAAGATACCATTTGACATTCGATCACCTCATCTTGATTTTATTTAAGCAACTCTTCACCGCTAAAGTCGCGGTAGGGCGAAAGATCAGCAAACACTTCCTCATCTTCCTGCCCTTCGGCAATGGCCAGAGCAATCATGTCGGCCAGGCCGGGCCCTAACATCAGACCTTGACCGCACATGCCGATAGCATGGAAGAAACCTTCAACATCCCGGTCAAAGCCTACAATCGGCTTCCCGTCCGGTGTCATGGGATAAAGACCCCGCCACACTCTGCGCACTTTAATATTGCGCAGGCGGGGGTAAAGCTGCAGCATGCGGAGAATCACCATGGGCAGGAATTCCGAGGTAGAGCGCCGGTCTCTTCCCATCCGCTTTGGCCTGGGGGTTATGCAAAAGACAATTTGATTTTCTGCGTTTTGGTAGAAATAGTAGTTGTCAGATTGTTCATCCGGGGCTATGTCTACGACCATAGGCAGGAAGAAACGCTTAACCGGCTCCGTTACACCTGCTTCGTGGGAGTCAGGGTAAACTGGCAGATCCGCCCCTGCCATAAGGGACACATCTCTGCCAAAACCTCCTGCGGCGTTTACCACATAGCCGCAGCTGATTTTCCCCTGATCGGTTACAACCGCCTTTACTTTGCCATTTTCCACTTCGATATCTACAACCTCAGTACTAAAAAGAAAGTCCACCTTGGCCTGTCTGGCCAGGCGATAGAAAGCGCCAATCATTTTCAGGGAAGACAGGTGCCCATCCTCAGGGGAGAATGTTCCACCTAAGAGTCCGTCTGATAAAATGCCCGGGCAGCGTTTCCTAACCTCATCAGGTTCGATCCAGTCAATGTTCAGGCCGAATTTTTTCTGTACCGGTAAAAGGCTCTTCAGGCCCGCAGCAACATGTTCGCTGTAGGCGGGGAAGAGATAGCCCCCTTCTATATAATCCACATCCAGGCCGTATTCCGGCAGCAATCTGCGGACAACATTTAAAGACTCTTTGCCGATCTTGATTTTGGCCCGGTCAGAGTGGGTGGCCCGAATACCGCCGATAGCAGCTTTGTTTTGCCCTTGCCCCACCGAGGAACGCATTTCCACAACCGCCACACTCAGACCCCGTACCGCCAGGCGGTAAGCGAGGGGAACTCCTACGCTGCCGGCACCGATGACTACTGCATCGTAAGTTTTCACTTTTGTCCACCCCCTTCGTTAGCTAGGGCTTTCATGGGCACCTCAACCGTCAAAGGACGGTGGGTGGCAGCCTGAATATTTTCTCGCTTGACACCAACCTCCATCATGACCCTAGGTACAAGATCCAGGCAGGTCTTGCCTCCGCAGGCTCCCATGGCGAGTCGAACTTGCTTGAGCTGGTTAATATCTGTAACTTCATTTTCCTGAATGAACTCTTTCAACTCACCAACTGTCACACGCTCACAGCGGCAGACAACGGCGTTGTCAGGCAAGCAGCTGAGGTCTGTCTCGGGCAGAGGTATGGTTATCTCTTCCGCCTGTACGAGGATGCCAACGGCCTTGGTGGCGAGCTCAGCCGGGACTACTAACGTAAGCAGACTGGTTCGATGCTGTTTGTTATACCGTGCGGCCTTGACAGTTCCTTCCCCAAGAGCCAGGCCGTCCACATCCCTGAGCTGCACCTTGTCACCTGGCTTATAGTCATGCTTAAACTCGTGGGGTACAACCAGCTCGGCTAGGTCTTCTTCCTTGGATCTGCGTGTTAAGGTGATAGCCAGCCCCGGACAGATCAGCACGCAAAAACCGCAGCCGATACACTTCTCCGAAAACTCGGGCAGATCCATAATGGTTCCGGTGCGTCCACTGAGATGGATCGAATCCTGGGGGCAGACCGTAGTGCAGGGATTGCAGGGTATTTCCTGGTAACAGTGGATCATCGGCTTCCAGCCCTTGCCGAACATTTCAAAGGAGCGCTCAAATGTTTGTCCGGGAGGGCTTTTGAGAACCTCTTGCTTTTCGGGCCACTCCTTGGGGATTGTAACATCGCTCCCGAGGAGCACCGCCATTTTGCGGCCAATAATACGGCCGCCGATCATGGCTGAAGACGCTTCTGCAATTTCATCGGCATCACCCGTTTTCAAAACGGGGAAGCCCCCTTCCAGGCCGCTTTGGTAGAACTCATCTGCGGAGCTTAAACCAACAGCAATTAATACTGTGTCTATCGCAAAGGTCTTGGCAGTTTCCACTAAAGGATGCCAATTGTCATCTACTTGGGCGATTGTAGCCCGTTCCACTTTGCCGTCGCCCTGGACGCCTAAGATGGTGTGACTCAAGTAGATGGGTACCCCCATCCGCTTAATTTTGTCAGCATGAACCTTGTAGCCGGTTACCTCCGGGGCAATGTCTACCAGACCTACAACATTAATGCCGGCCTGGAGGGCGTGATAGGCTCCAATTAGGCCAACATTGCCGCAGCCTACAATCAGGACACGTTCGGATGATTTCACCAAGTCTCGGTTGACCAGAGTCTGGAAGGCGCCTGCGCCGAAGACACCGGGCAGATCGTTGCCGGGAAAGACCAAGGAACGTTCCCTTGCTCCTGTGGCTATAATCAGACCGTCAAAGGAGACGTGGACATACTTCTCTAGCCGATCCTGATAGATGCCGGCTTTACGATCACTGAAAATGCCAACAACTGTAGAACTTGTCAAAATTGTAATATTCTCTCTGCTGCGCGCTTCTTCTTCGAGAATCTTGGCAATGTCGGTTCCTCTGGTGCCGGCATAGCAATCTGCCATGGAGCCGAAGAATTTGTGGGTTTGCAGCACCAGTTTACCTCCGAGGTGATCTTTGTCGTCTGCCAAGATCACCGTAAAGCCGAGGTCGGCCAGTTCAATGGCGCTGGTTATTCCTGAAGGCCCTGCACCGACAATGAGCACGTTGCAGGCAAGTTCTTCGGGGACAGAGGATGGACGGGGCTCGTCGTCTGCGGGCAGTTCGGGGTGGTGGACAAGAGTCTTGATCTCCATTCCTTCCCTAAGGGGTGTGATACAGCTCTTTACAGGCAAGCCGTCAATAATCACAGTGCACTGGGCACATTGCCCATTGGCGCAAAAGAGGCCCTGGGGGGCATTACCTACAGTATGAATCGAAAAAGTTCGGATGCCATTGGCGAACAGGGCTGATGACACCATTTCCCCTTCTAAGCCGACGAGGGGCCGTCCGTCAAAGGTAAACGGGACCTGCCTGCCCTCTTGAACGTCCAGAACGGGATGTTGAGTGATTCGCACTAGCATTACCTCCAAAGTAGAACAGCATCGTAAATTTGTATTTTCACAATGTACATATTCTTTTAACGTGTTGTTATTCCTTCTAAGATTACTGCTTTGCTTGGAGAGATTTACCCAGTAATATATTGGAATAGACCGCAAAATGCAGGTCTTTTCCACGTGAATATCTTGACATATTGGGCCAAGCTTTATATTATATAACATGAGAATGATTTTCACTGTCAGGCAATAGAGGGGTGTTTCCGTGAACTATTCACCATTGGTTGACTTACACGAAGGTGTTACATGCAAAGTTGCCCGGATTCAGGCGGGAAGAACGGCTACTAAGCGCCTTTATGAGATGGGGTTTAACACTGGTGCCCGGATAAAAGTGCTGAAAAACGATCGGGGACCTGTAATCGTGGGGTTAGGCGGCCATAAGGTTGCTCTGGGCCGGGGATTGGCAGCTAAAATGCTCGTAACAAAAGAGTGAACAAACGAATGTGGGGGAGCGGGACATGTCGATAACGATTGCTTTAGTAGGAAATCCCAATAGCGGCAAGACAACACTTTTTAACGCGCTCACCGGCTCAAACCAGCATGTGGGCAACTGGCCCGGAGTGACCGTAGAGCGCAAGGAAGGGCAGGTGCGGCATGGAAATACGGTGTGCCGTGTTGTTGACTTGCCGGGAGCATACAGCCTGGGCGCCTTTTCTGAGGATGAAATGGTGGCCAGGGAATTTATCTTGACCGGAAACCCTGATGTAGTGATTAATGTGATAGATGCTACCAATGTGGAGCGAAACCTGTACCTGACCACACAGCTTTTGGAGATGGGAGCTAAAGTTGTAATAGCATTGAATATGGTCGATGAGGCCAAGGAGAGGGAGATCTCCATAGATGAAAAGGCCCTTGCCAGGCGCCTTGGAGTACCTGTAATCCCCACTGTGGCCAGCAGGCGCAACGGACTTGAGCAGCTTATGAACGCTGCACTGGCAGTTGCCTCCGCGCCCCGCAATGGACATGTGCGACTCAGCTATGGGGAATCCATCGATGACAAGCTTGCCAAACTCACCAATCTGCTCAAGGCAGGACGTTGGGACTATCCCAGTGGATGGCTGGCTCTCAAGGTTATGGAAGGCGATGAGTACGTCAGAAAAATTGTGGCGGATGAGCAGAGCATGCAGCGATCAAAAGAATTCCTTCGCCTCTGGGATGAGATTGCTGCCAATGAGGATTACTACCAGTTGGAGATTGTGGACAGCCGTTATAGGTTTGTTGGTGAGGTTACCCAAGATGCAGTGCGCAGACCGGCTGTGGCGGTGGAGACCGCCACTGACAAACTAGATCGCATCTTAACGCATAAATATTGGGGCATTCCTATTTTTGCCGCCATTATGTTTGTAGTATTCCAGCTGACCTTTGCCATTGGCCAGGATTTCTTGGGAGAATGGATGGCCAGTGCGGTAGAGTATATTGGCGAGTTTCTAGAAAGTCTTTTGCTGACCGTTAATGCACCCCAATGGCTGGTAGATTTTACCGGTAACGGAATCATTGCCGGGGTTGGAGCCGTGGTAGAGTTTGTTCCTCTCATTGTGATCCTATACCTATTGATGGGACTTCTGGAGGACAGCGGCTATATGGCTAGAGCCGCCTATGTGATGGATAACACGATGCGGGCAGTCGGCCTGCAGGGCAAGACCTTCATTTCAATGATCGTGGGCTTTGGCTGTAATGTTCCCGGTGTGATGGCGACCCGGACTTTGGAAAGTAAGAAGGATCGCATGATTGCCATCCTAATTAATCCCTTCATGTCCTGCGGCGCGAAAATCCCCATTTATCTGGTATTTATCGCAGCCTTTTTCCCTGCCTACGGCGGAGCAGCACTCTTTGCCATGTATGCACTTGGCATAATAGTAGCCTTTATTATGGGCAAGATATTTAGCAAGACTTTATTTAAGGGAGAAGTCAGCCACTTTATCATGGAGCTGCCCCCCTATCGCATGCCGACCTTGGGCACTGTGCTGCGGAGCATGTGGGATAATGTTTCCGGATTTTTGACACGGGCCGGCACCACGATTTTTGCAGTAGTCAGCTTGCTGTGGGTATTAGCAGTACTTCCCGGCGGAGTGGAACCCTATGGGCCCGAAAGTATTTTGGGCCAGATTGGACTTGCGATCGCCCCTATATTTAAACCTGCCGGCTTTGGCACTTGGCAGGCTTCGGTGGGCTTGTTTTCCGGCATTGCTGCCAAAGAGGCCGTAGTGGCAACCCTGGGCATGGTCTACGCCGGTGTGGAAGAGGGTATGGAACTTGTCATGTCTATCCGTGAAGTCTTTACTCCCCTGACCGCCGTTTCGTTTATGGTTATGACTTTGCTGTATACACCCTGTGCTGCTACCTTGGGCACAATCAGGAAAGAGACCGGCTCTGGCAAGTGGGCGCTCTTTTCGGCCCTGTACAGCTTTGGAGTTGCCTGGGCTTTGGCGGTAGTTGTCTTTCAAGTTGGGAGTCTGCTCGGATTTGCTTAGGGCAGGGAAGGTGGTGTGTGGCTCTTGCTAAAACAACTTCTGGCTGCTATTAATGATGCCGGTTATGTATCGAAGCCGGCCCTTGCAGCAGAGCTGGGCAGGCCTTTGGTCCTGGTGGAAGAGGGGTTTGCGGCCCTGGTGCGGATGGGTTATCTTGCCGAGGATGCCGGCGCAGGCTGCGTTGATCTGCCCTGCGGGAAATGTCCCTACGCCAGCATGTGCCAAAAAGAGCCTGTTCAAATGTGGAAGATCACAGATAAGGGTCGGGATCTTTTGGCGAATATGCAAAGGGCCGGCTAAAATCAAAGGGCGCTGCCGTACTTGGCAACGCCCTGTCATATCTTTGGGACTAATCCGCTTTGTAGATAGATGCTCCGTCTGCTGTCACGTTGAGCATGATCTGGGGTGATAAAAAGCCCAGCAGCTCTCCGCGGAAAAGACCAATATACCCGTTATTATGAACGTTATTGCCCATAATTCCGGTGGGCAGGCCCTCGGCATTGTTTACTTCCATCACTCCGCCGTAAAGACCTGACCGTAAGCCAATCAGCTTGGTCATCTTGTTGGTGCCGTTATAGAGGAATACGCTGCCGGCATTGTCTTCGTTTTGCAGAGCTACCGTTAGATGTCCGTCTTGGTTGAAGACTCCAATGGCACCGCCGTCATCATAGGACAAGAGTGATACTACACGTGTGCCTTCATCGTTGAAGAGCTCAAAGCCAACATCTCTCTTGGCTTGATCATATTTCAGTGAAGCGACTGTGTTTCCCTCATCATTGACCACCACAATCTCGCGAGCGACAATCTTGTCAAAAATCTGCTGGGTAGCACTTACTACGTTCACACCTGTTATTGCGCAGAACAAGGCGATGAACAGCAATGGATAAATAATGAACCGCTCATATTTTGACACCCAATCACTCCTAACTGGCAAGCTACTTGTCTATTTAATTCGTCTTATTTAGACAAATACCTGCCAAAGGGTAATCTGTTTCGCACCATGCAGCAAAAAAAGGGTCTGCCGCGGCCCGAAGGAGGACAAGTGCAGCGGAAGGGGAAATAGCCACAGAGAACCTTCGGGAGAATTGGAGGAAGTGTTGTGCTGCAAATCCTGGAACCATTTATTATGCTGACTTTGCTCATTGCCCTGGGCGGCTTTCTCTACAGTACTAAGGTTTTCGACCTGGACTTTGTTCGGAGATTGAGCAGCCTGGTGGTGAAGGTAACTTTTCCGGCAATGCTCTTTGTTTCCATGTACAGCAACATAGATCTGCAAACGTGGCAGCAAGGGTGGATTTTCACCGCTGTGGGCCTGGCTGTATCTGTTGTGCTGGCAGTTACTGCCCATCACAGCAGCAAGCTTTACTCGCTGCGGGGTATGACCTACGGAACCTACCAAATTCTCTGCACCAATGGGAACAATGTGTTTCTGCCTGTGCCGATTATTTCGGTGCTTTTCGGTACACCCTATGTGGTTTATGCGGTGTTGTTTGAGCTTGGGGCAGGCCTTTTCTACTGGAGCTACGGTGTTTCCCACTTTCGATCCGGCAAGGGGCTTAGTTTCAAACGTCTGATCAATCCAAATATAATAGCTTTAGTTCTCGGTCTGCTTTTGGGACTGGCACAGATAAATGTGCCGCGTCCGATTTTCCGTGCTCTGGAGATTGTAGGCCAAATTACAGTGGGCTCGGCCATGCTGATTATTGGCGCCTTGGTAGTCAGTCTGTTTGAAAAGAGCTTCCGGCTCCGGCGTGAAGTTTGGGGCGTGACAATTCATCGCCTGCTGCTCAGCCCCCTTGTGGGAGTTATCTTCCTGTCTTTTTTGCAGCTTGCTCCCGAACTTAGGACAATTATGCTCTTAATGCTTTCTATGCCGCCCCTTGTAACTACGGCCCTGGTGGCTGCCAGTTTCAATGCAGATGAGGAACTGGCTGCGATAGGGGTAGTTGTTCCCACACTGCTTAGTTTTGTGCTCCTGCCCATACTCTTGGCGCTGCTCTAAGCTGTTGAAAAAAAGAAAAAAACAAAGAGGATTTACGCATGAAATGGCTAATATGTAAAGTAGTCATTCTTTGTGACACAAAATGCAACCGGTTACATTTACAAAAATTAAGGAGGTTCTTGTGATGAAGAGGCGTGTAGTGCTAGTCAGTATGTTGCTCGTACTTGCTCTTTCTTTGGGAGCGTCCGCTCAAGGTGTAGTAACCATGATGGGCGTGTGGGGTGGCCAAGAACTAGAGGCATTTGAAGAGGTCATGGCTGCCTTTACTGCCAAGACCGGAATTACCGTACAGTTTGAAGGCACACGTGATCTACCTACGTTGCTGCAAACCCGCATTGCCGCTGGCAATCCGCCAGATGTCGCGGCGCTGCCTGGTCCCGGGGCAATGAAGGAGTATGTTGAACAGGGCGCGTTAATCGATCTTAACAATGTTCTCGACGGGAAAACATTGACCGAAGACATTAACGATGCCTGGATCGAACTCGGTACTTACAAAGATGGCTTGTATGCCCTTACTTTTGCTGCCGATATCAAGAGCTTAGTCTGGTATCGCCCTGACGTGTTTGCCGAAAAGGGTTATGAGGTTCCCACCACTTGGGATGAGATGGAAGCTCTGATGGATCAAATGGCAGCCAACGGCGATACTCCCTGGGCTATCGGCCTTGAATCCGGCGCAGCCAGCGGCTGGCCCGCAACCGACTGGATTGAAGATATCATGTTGCGCACAGCCGGTCCTGAAGTCTATGACCAATGGGTGAACCATGAGATCCCCTGGACCGATGAGAGAGTGAAGGAAGCCTTTGAAATCTTCGGCAAGATTGCTAGAAACAGCGACTATGTCTATGGCGGACCGGTAACTGTGTTATCCACAAACTTCGGTGACTCAGTTGCAGAGCTGTTTACTGATCCTCCACGTGCGATGATGCATCGCCAAGCAAGTTTCGTGACCAGTTTTATCCAAGATGCCAAACCTGACGTGGTCATCGGTGAAGATGTTGCTTTCTTTGGATTCCCCATGATCAAGCCCGAACATGGTAATCCCATGCTAGGCGCAGGTGATATGATCGGACAGTTCAATGATACTCCTGAAGCTGCTGAGTTCATGAACTTCCTAGCCAGTGCCGAAGCTCAGGAAATCTGGGCCAATAGGCTTGGCAAACTCGGCACCAATAACAAGATTGATCCGGCTGCTTATCCCGATGATTTGACACGTGATATGGCAAGGCTCCTCAATGAAGCAGATGTCTTTAGGTTTGACGGATCTGACTCTATGGCGGCAGCAGTTGGTTCCGGCGCATTCTGGGAAGGCGTTCTCATGTACGTGGGCGGCGATTATCTCGATGATGTGCTGGAGTTTATCGAAAGTGTCGCGGTAGACAGCTACTAAGATTCCAGAATTATAGGTAACTCATGGCGCGCCCTAACTTAGGGCGTGCCTTTTTCCGAGAAAGGGGAATGGTGATGAGGCGGAAAACGGGTGGTTTGACTCCCCTGCTATATGTGGGCCCGGCAGTTTTTTTCCTCACGATTTTTCAGGTGTATCCCGCACTGCAAACCATCTACCTAAGCTTCCTGGACAGACGGTCTGAAGCTTTTGTAGGTTTGGCGAATTACAAATTCGTGTTTACTTCGGCTCCAATGCTGACGGCCTTCAAAAACAATCTGATTTGGCTGATTTTCTTTACTGCAGGCACCGTAGGCTTAGGCCTCTTGTTTGCAATTCTAGTTGACAAGGTCAGGTATGAGAGTTTTGCCAAGTCAATAATTTTTATGCCCATGGCCATCTCCTTTGTAGGTGCCGGTGTGGTTTGGAAGTTTATGTACACTTATAAGCCCCCTGGCTCGGAGCAGATTGGACTTCTAAACCAGATTCTGGTTATTTTCGGCTTTGAACCTAAGGGATGGCTGTTGGAAAGCCCCCTTAACAACTTCGCGCTGATCGTTGTCGGACTTTGGATTTGGACCGGTTATTGCATGGTAATTCTTTCCGCGGCTTATAAAGGGATCCCCAAAGAGCTGACAGAAGCTGCCCAAGTAGATGGGGCCAACAGCCTACAGGTGTTCAGGCACATCACTATTCCAGAACTCAAACCCGCCCTAACCATGGTGATCACAACGATGCTGGTTAATGTGCTTAAGATATTTGACATTATCTACGTCATGACCAATGGCAACTATGGCACTGAGGTTATCGCCAACCGCATGTTCAAGGAGATGTTCCAGTTTTCTAACACAGGCAGGGCAAGTGCTATTGCTGTGATTTTATTCTTGATGATAGTGCCAATCATGTATGCTAACATTCGTCAGAAGTTGAGGGAGGGTTAAGTGTGAACTGGCAAAAACTGAAAAGAAGGCTCCCCCGTCTTGCAGTCAATATTGTCGTAATCGCCGCCATATTGATCTGGTTTGTTCCTACATTGGGTTTGCTTGTCACATCCTTCCGGCCTGCAAGTGATGTAGCTTACAGCGGTTGGTGGACGTCCCTTTCCAGTCCCTTGAAGTTTACCCAGTATACGGTGGAAAACTACAAAAATGTCCTCTCTTCAGGAGGGATGCTCATTGCCTTCCGCAACAGTTTCATTGTCTCTATTGGCGGTACGGTAATCCCAGTCTTTCTGGCTGCTCTGGCTGCCTTTGGCTTGTCGAAACTGAACTTCAAGGGCCGCGGATTCTTCTATGCACTGATAGTGATGATGCTGGTGGTACCGACCCAGATGACCTTTGTGCCTGTCTTGCGTCTTTATAATAAGCTTAGTCTTTCCGGAACCTTTGGGGGATTGTGGCTGGTGCATACCGGTTATGGCCTGCCCTTCTCTATCTTTATGCTCCACACATTTTTCCAATCTTTACCTGAAGAACTGTTTGAGGCTGCTCACATTGACGGTGCCTCGATTTGGACTACGTTCATTCGACTTGCCATACCGCTCTCTGTTCCGGCCTTAGCCTCTTTAGTGATCTTTCAGTTTCTCGCTGTCTGGAACGATCTTTTAGTGGCCCTGATCTACCTAGGCGGCCACCAGTCTGTAGCACCTCTGACGATGCGCCTTTCGAGCCTGGTGGGCTCCCACGGGCAGGACTGGCACTTGCTGACAGCAGCCGCCTTTATCTCAATGATAGTGCCCTTGATCGTGTTCCTATCCTTGCAGAAGTACTTTGTCAGGGGTTTGATGGGCGGTGCCGTCAAGGGATAGTTGGCAGGGAAAAGACCAGGAGCGCGAAGCAGCTGCCAGCTGCTTCGCGCTTTTCGTTGTAATGAGGATCTGCAGGAATCAGGGAAACATTTATCGAAAGGACTAAAGTATGCTAATTTGAGGGGGGTCCCCATGCTGAAACGTTTGTTTTGCCTATCCCTAGTTGCTCTGTTGGCCGTATTCTCATGTTCGCCGGCCATGGCCCGCAGTCATCGCTTTATCGACTTGGTGATCGATGCTCAAGTCGGGGCTGATGGTCTGGTACGAGTTACAGAGACCCATAGTGTCAAGTTCGATGGTAAGTTCTCCGGGATGTACCAGTGGTTTGACACCAGCGGAGGAGTTGAGCTCAGCAACATCGTTGTCTCTGAGGGCGGAGCAGCTTACCAGCGTCTAGACACTGATTCACCCGGCCCTGCAGGCACGTATTTTGTGCGGGAGTCTGAAAATGAAGTCTATGTGGATTGGAGCTTTGCAGCTTCTGACGAAATCCGCCGCTTTGAGTTAAGTTATATTGTACACAATGCCATTCTCAAACATAATGATGTGGCAGAGTTTTACTATCAATTTGTGGGGGACCGCTGGGATCAGGGGCGGGATCATGTGCGGATTGTCCTAACCCTTCCTTTCGGAGCAGAGCCCAGTGAGGTAGCGGCCTGGGGCCACGGCCCCCTCGATGGAGTTGTTACCATTGAGTCGCCGAGTAAAATAGTCTGGGAAGTAGATAACCTGCCGGCCAAAACCTTTGTAGAAGGCAGGGCTGTTTTCCCGAACTCCCTGGTTCCCTTAGGAACAAGATATACAGGGGAGGACCGGCTGGAGGCGATTTTTGCTGAAGAGTCAGCCCAAGAAGAGGCTAAAGCAGAGAGCCGCAGGCTCGCGCAGGAACGCCTGGAAAACCTGCAGCGGCGTCAAGCGCTGGATCCCTATCTGGCAGCTGCTTGTTTTGCACTTGTTCTGGTGTTCATTATTAACATTTGGACGAAGCACGGTCCACACGGTCCGAATTTTAAAGAACGATACTACAAGGAGCTGCCGGGCCATTATCCCCCGGCTGAAATGGGAATTTTGCTTAGGAGATACGTTACCGGTCAGGATTTCACCGCTACGCTGCTGGATTTGGCCAGGCGCGGATTCCTTGCAATCGAGGAAATCCCAGGTCCCCGAGGGACTGGAAAAGATGACGCCAGTTACAAACTTACCAAAAAGAGCGCAGAACATTTAGAGACAGATACTTTGCGCCCTTATGAGGCAAGACTGCTTGACCTTGTGTTTGAGCAAGGCGATGAGGTAACTCTGGAGGACTTTAAGGAGTACGCTAAGGATAATGCCAAAGACGTCTCCAAGTTTTGGACGGAGTGGGGTACGGAAGTGCAAGAGTCCTCCAAAGTTCATAACTTTTACGATGACGGCGCCAAGAAAGCTCTGTGGTGGCTGATTCCCACCATTGGCCTCTTTGTGCTAAGCATTTTTTGTCTGGCACTGGATCTGTTGGCCACTGGAGTTACAGCCATGATTATGTTCTTTGTTGCATTTATTGTCGTGATCAGTGCAGCAAACCGCCGTTCGAAGGATGGCCAAGAAGAGTACAGGAAATGGCAGGCATTTCGCCGCTATTTGCGGGATTTTTCCCGGGTGGAAACCGCAAGAGTCGGTGCCTTAGGCATCTGGGAGGAGTATCTGCCTTATGCTATCAGCTTGGGAGTTGCGGATCAGATGCTAAAACAGCTTGAAGTTCGTTTCCCCAGTTTGGCGGACGGGGAATACCAGTTTGCTTCGAATTGGTTTATCTACTACCATGCCGGCGGTTTCGCCCGCATTAACCGCATGACCAGTAAAGTTGGGGAGTCCATGACAAAGGTCACCATGCCCCAGGGCAGCGGTGGAACAGGCGGGGGTTTTTCAGGCGGCGGTGGTGGCGGCTTCGGAGGAGGCGGCGGAGGAGTGCGTTAATTATTCCCTGTACCACGCTAAGCAGGCTGAGTGGGAAGATAGGAGTGGTGGTTATGAGGAGAGTTTATAAGTTATTTGCACTGTTGTTGTTGCTGGTCTTGACCCTGGGTGCTGCCCATCAGTACGCCCAGGCCAGTCTGGGCCGGGACCGGATAGTGGTTCTGGACTTTTTGGCCCTGGATGAACAGGGCCGGTATATTGATACCCTCAATATTGAGGGGGCGGATATGACTAATCTGTCCAGGGTGATGTCGCAGGGGATTGCGGCAAGATTAGTGCAGTATGGGGAATTTGATGTTCACAGCAGCATCTCTTTGAGCCAGGAGCTGGATCAGTTCGGCTTTGCCTATGATGCTTCGGCCTGGGAACGGGCGGGTGCTATTTTATCTTCAGGACTTGCTGATCAGGTGATTACCGGAAGTTTGACCATGCTCCAGAATACTGCCGTTGTGGGAGTGCAACGCTTTGAACTCCAGCACGGCCAGGCACAGCTGGTGGGCTCAGCTATGAACACCGCATCTAGGTTAGCGGATGCCCCTAACCTAGTGGATGATTTGGTGACCGGCCTGTTTCCCGCAGATGTGCAGGTGATTGAGAGAAACATTGAGCAGGTCTTTGCAGTTCCCGGGCAAGTGCGGCT
This sequence comes from Bacillota bacterium, assembly GCA_012520315.1. Lineage (GTDB taxonomy): Bacteria > Bacillota > Limnochordia > Darwinibacteriales > Darwinibacteriaceae > UBA5420. Next base: position 29,738 of record JAAYOM010000016.1, read on the forward strand.
CAACCTAGGCCAATCCAAGCAGATTTCGGTTTATGCCCTGGATGCCATGGGACGGCCTATTGCCAATCCCCAGTTCTTATTTTTCTCGAGTGATGAATCGAAGGTCTCGGTAGATGAAAACGGCGTGGTCAGGGGGCTGCAGCCTGGCACTTCCACCATTACAGTGCGGGCAATTAGCCGTACAACCCGCTCGGGATCGCCGGCTACTATGAATGTTACCGTTCTTCCCCCGACCTTCGGTGTGCGAGTGGGAACTTTATTGACTAAGCGGGGAGATCAAGAGGGATTCCCGGTGCGCATCGGTTTAAGGCTGACGCCGACCATAGACCAGAAGGGCAGTCAATCAACATCCCCGGCACTGACTCCGCCCGCTGAGGCGATACCCACGGAGGAGACGAATCCCCTTGGGCTAATCTCGTCCTTTTTCGGCTCCATGTTAACCAATGGCTTAATGACCATTGATCTGGACTTTGACCCGTCAAGGGAGCTCTTTGTCTCCTTCAGCGGCGTACAGCGTTCCAGTGGAGGATATTTGGGAACCGGTGTGGGCTACGTGACGCCGCTGGATGATTTTGAAGCTCAAAAGGGCTTTGTCCTACGTTTTACCGCAGGCACCCAGTATCGGGCCACAAATAGAATGTCCATTCCAGTCGAAGCGGTCGTGGATGCGATCTTTCCTACAGCCAGCGCCTTTAGTCCAACCTTTAGGATAGGCATCAATCTCGGTCTGGATTTATTCCCCTAGAAAGTCTCCTTATTCTTGAATTACTCGGAGGAATTCCCAGATTGATGTAGAATCCTATTGATAATCGTTGCCAGAAGTAGGAGGTCAAGCATGAAGTCATTGAAGCTGTCTATTGGAAAAAAGTTAGGATTAAGCTTTCTCGTTCTAGTTCTTGTGATTGCAATCACAAGTGGGGCTACTATGGTCGGTATTCTGATCATTCAAGACCAATGGGAGGAAGCCCGTGAAATCGAAGAACTGCGCACAACTCTGGGGCAAAGGGAAATTGAACACCGGGCCTGGGTGATGGAGCTTCAGGAATATCTAATCTCTGGGGCCACACACTCAGTCAGCATTGAAATGGATCCGACCAAGTGCAATTTGGGGCAGTGGCTGGGAAGCGAAGATTTCACTGAGTTTCTGAAACTCTATCCGGCTCTGGCTGCAGGATTCCAGGAATTAAGGGCCGCCCATGTTCAGTTACATACCTCAGCCCATGCCATAGAGGAACTGTTGATGCAAGGCGATCTTCTCGGTGCAGAAGGGATTTATTATGACCGCACTATACCCAGCCTGATCCAGACGGTAGGGGTGCTGGAAGGCACACGTGCGGAGCTGCACGCAGAAGTTAACCGGATCAGCGCCGAGACCAATCAGCTGATCAAGAACATCTTATTTTACTCCCTGGTAATCCTGGCCGTTGCCATAGCTTTGAGCATTGTGGTAGCAGCCTTGGTGACCAGGAGCATTACCAAACCCTTAGGCATTTTGAAAAATGCAGCGCAAAAGATCGGCGCGGGGGATCTGGGAACACGCTGGTCTGTTAAATCCCGGGATGAGGTGGGAGAACTGTCAGCTTCGCTGGAGCAGATGGTAAGCGGGCTGCGCAATCTGGTTCAGGGCATTCGGAAAATGGGCGAAGATGTGAATTCCCTGTCCCAAAACCTCTCCCAGATGGCTAATGAAGCAGGGGCAGCCATTACCGAAGTGGCGAGCACTTCGAATGAGTTTTCCAGCACTTCTGTGAGCATGGCGGAAAACGTCAACTCCATGCGCAATAACTCTACCCATGCTGTAGAAGAACTCGAGCGGGGACTGGATATGCTGCGAGAGGCAGTCAAGGACGTAGCCAGCGCCAGAACAGATGTCCAGAATCTGACCGAGGCGGTCAACATCTTGGCAGAACAGTCCAAGAAGATTGGAGCCATTGTGGATCTGATTACCGAGATTAGCGATCAAACCAACTTGCTTGCACTCAATGCCGCCATCGAAGCGGCCCGGGCTGGAGAGAACGGACGAGGATTTGCTGTGGTGGCAGAAGAAGTCCGCAGGCTTGCTGAGCAGTCTGGTGAGGCTTCAGGGGAGATCGCCCAGTTGATTCAACACATTCTGCAAGGTACCCAAGAGACCATTGGGCGTATGGAGAAGGCCGACGCCAGTGTGGAGAGGGTAGATCAGCAGATCGATCTTACAGGCAACACCTTTGTGGACATAACCGAGATCTTCCGGGAGGTGGCTCTGCAGGTTGATGAGATCGCTAGTGCCGCCACAGATGTTGGTTCGGGCAGTGAAGAGATAGCGGCGGCGACTGAGGAGCAATCGGCAATTGTGGATGGACTGGCAGGCGACTCAGAACGGTTGGCCAGCCTTGCCCATCAGCTCCAGGCTCAGATTTCCAGTTTTAGGGGTGTCTAGTCTGCCCAGCAATCAAAGGGCAGCGGCGGACTGATACAACAAGGAAACCCGAATGATTTTTACCCGAGCGGTAAAAATATTCGGGTTTTTTGTTGACACCATACATGCAGATTGTTAGAATGTAAGTGAGAATTGAAGATAGCAACCCCTATATAATCGCGGGGATATGGCCCGCAAGTTTCTACCTGGAGACCGTAAATCTCTGGACTATGGGGGAAAGTCACAGATCCCGCACTCTGGGCAGACAGCTTTCCCTTGCAGGAAAGAGTTTGCCTGGAGTTTGTTTTTCCAAACAAGATAGGAGGTTTCGGTGTGGAGGCGATAGTAGGCGTTGTTATGGGCAGTGCTTCAGACTGGAAGACTATGAAAAGGGCGTGCACAGTCTTAGATGGGCTTGGCATTGCCTATGAGAAACAGGTGATTTCGGGTCACAGAACACCTGACTTGGCCTTTAAGTATGCAAAAAAAGCGCGACAAAGGGGCCTTAAGGTAATTATTGCCGGTGCCGGCCTGGCAGCCCACCTCGCTGGAATCCTGTCTGCCAACACTACTCTGCCGGTAATTGGCGTACCGATGCAGGGAGGTCCATTCAATGGATTTGACGCCCTGCTCTCTACTGTGCAGATGCCTGCGGGCATTCCGGTTGCCTCCATGGCTGTGGGAGAAGCCGGGGCAGCCAATGCGGCTTGGTTTGCAGCAGCAATCTTATCTCTCTCTGATAAAGATCTTGCCCGGCGCTTAAACGAAGAGAGAGAGGCCATGGCCCAGCGAGTGCAGGATAGCAATAATATGCTCTGCGAGGAGTGATGAACATGATTGAAAGGTACACCCGCCCTGAGATGCAGGCCGTATGGACTGAAGAAAATCGCTTTCAGGCTTGGCTTGAGGTGGAGATTTTGGCCTGTGAAGCCTGGGCCGAACTGGGGATCATTCCCCGGGAGGATGCAGAGAAGATTCGCGCCCAGGCCGGTTTTGACTTAGAACGCATTCGAGAAATCGAAAAACAGACACGCCATGATGTTGTGGCCTTTACCCGCTCTGTTTCAGAATCCCTCGGGGAGGAACGCAAATGGGTGCACTACGGCCTAACTTCTACCGATGTGGTGGATACCGCCAATTCTTATTTGATTAAGCAAGCAAACGAGATTTTGCGCCGTGATTTGAAGAACTTTAGGGAGGTCCTCAAACAGAAGGCCCAGGAGCACAAGTACACAATCATGATGGGCAGAACCCACGGTGTCCATGCCGAACCTACCACATTTGGCCTGAAGCTGGCTTTGTGGTATGCGGAAATGGGACGCAACGTGGCACGCTTCGAAGCAGCAGCCCAGGATATTGAGGTAGGGAAGATTTCCGGTGCTGTGGGAACCTATGCTAATATTGACCCCTTTGTAGAAACCTATGTCTGCGAGCGGCTTGGTCTTGCCGCTGCACCCATTTCCACCCAAACCCTCCAGCGTGATCGCCACGCCGCCTACATCAGCACCCTTGCCCTGATAGCCACCTCTTTGGAGAAGTTTGCCACCGAAGTTCGGGCCCTGCAAAAGAGTGAAGTTAGGGAAGTAGAGGAGTATTTTTCCCCGGGACAAACCGGCTCTTCGGCCATGCCCCACAAACGCAATCCCATTGGATCCGAAAATGTGAGTGGACTCGCCCGAGTGATGCGGGGCTATATGGTATCAGCCTGCGAAAACGTGCCCCTCTGGCATGAAAGGGACATATCCCACTCCTCTGTTGAACGCATCATTATCCCTGATGCAACCACCCTGCTCAATTACATGCTCAATCGTTTTGCCAAGCTAATAGACGAATTAACTGTTTTTCCAGAAATGATGCGCAGGAACATGGATTACTCCCTCGGTTTGGTGTTTTCCCAACAGGTGATGCTGGCACTCATTGATGAGGGATTAACCAGGGAAGAGGCTTATGCAATCGTACAGCCCATAGCGATGGAAGCCTGGGCGAAGCAGAGCCCATTTTTGGAGCTGCTCTTGGCCTCACCTCAAGTCAGGGAACACCTGTCTGATGAAGGGGTGAGAGGCTGTTTCGATTACAATTACCACCTGAAGCATGTGGACATGATCTTTACACGTTTAGGATTATAGGGAGGTAAAATCATGGAGAGACACTATGAGCCCGGGCCTGAGCAGATCAAAAGGGACAGGCTCTATGGCCAAATGGGGCTGACAGAAAAAGAGTATCAGCTTATCGAAGAATTGCTGGGGCGCAAACCAAACTACACCGAGACAGGCCTCTTTTCGGTCTTATGGTCTGAACACTGTAGTTATAAAAATTCAAAGCCGATTCTTAAGAAGCTTCCGACGCAAGGAAAGCAGGTTTTACAGGGTCCCGGGGAAGGGGCCGGTGTGGTGGATATTGGTGACGGAAAGGCAGTTGCATTCAAGATCGAAAGCCACAATCATCCATCGGCGGTGGAACCTTACCATGGGGCAGGAACAGGCGTAGGAGGCATTTTGCGTGATGTGTTCTCCATGGGAGCCAGGCCTGTTGCTGTTCTCAATTCCTTGCGCCTAGGGGAGCTTCAAGGTGAGCGAACTGAATATCTCTTCCGGGAGATCGTGGCCGGGATCGCCGGCTACGGCAACACCATCGGAGTGCCAACGGTTGGGGGTGAAGTTTATTTTGACCCCTGCTATGAGCACAATCCTCTGGTAAATGCGATGGCCGTAGGCTTAGTAGAACATGGAAGCTTACGTAAAGGATTGGCCGCAGGTCCGGGTAATCCTGTGATCTATGCCGGGGCTCCTACCGGCCGTGATGGGATTCATGGTGCCACCTTTGCGTCCGCGGAATTTGACAGCCAGGCTGAACAGGAACCTGTTTCTTTGCAGATTGGCTATCCTGAAATTGGCAAACGGCTTATGGCAGGATGTTTAGAAGCAGCCAAGTCAGCGGCGTTGGTTGGCATTCAGGATATGGGAGCTGCCGGTCTGACTAGTTCGTCAGCGGAGATGGCCAGCAAGGCTGGTACCGGAATTGAACTAAACCTGGATCTGGTTCCCCAGAGGGAAGAGAACATGACCGCCTACGAGATGATGCTTTCAGAATCCCAAGAGCGTATGCTGCTGGTGGTAGAGGCGGGCCGGGAAGGGGAGATTATCGGCATCTTCCAAAAGCACGGTTTGGAGGCTTGTGTAATTGGGAAAGTGACAGACGATAGAAAGCTGCGGCTTTGGCATCAAGGTGAGCTGAAGGCAGAGGTGCCTGTAGCCGCCCTGGTTGATGACGCGCCAGTCTATGAGCGTGCCTCTGCAGAGCCGGCCTATTACCGCAAGTTCCAGGAGATGGCAAGCTATATTCCTCAGGTCAGTGACGTTAAAGAAACCTTCCTGCAGCTTGTGCAAAGCCCGACCGTGGCCAGTAAGTCCTGGGTCTATGAACAGTTTGCCCAGGACAAACAAACTCTGCTGGGCCCTGGATCGAATGCCGCAGTTGTGGGTATTCCAGGCACTGGCAAAGCCCTGGCTTTGAGTACAGACTGCAATGCTCGCTATATCTACCTGGATCCTTATGTAGGCGGAGCTATAGTAGTGGCCGAAGCAGCACGCAATATCGTCTGCTCTGGGGGCAAGCCCTTAGCGGTTACCGACGGCCTGAATTTCGGCAGCCCCTACAACCCAGAGGTTTTTTGGCAGATTGAACAGTCAGTTGCAGGTATTAGCGAAGCCTGTCAGGTTTTAGATACTCCGGTCATTGGAGGCAATGTGTCCCTTTCCAACGAAACAGACGGCGATGCGATTTATCCGACCCCCATCATTGGCATGGCAGGCCTGGTAGAAGAAACTTCCCTGATTACCACCAAGGATTTCAAAGCAGCAGGTGATTTGATTTACCTGGTGGGCAGTACAGAGGCGGAGTTTGGCGGAAGTGAACTGCAGAAAATGCTCGCAGGCGATATTTTCGGTCGCCCGCCCAAGCTGGATTTAGAACTGGAAAAGAGGCTGCAGGGCCAAGTCAGGGCAGCGATCCGGGCTGGGCTAGTCCAATCCGCCACCGATCTTGCCGAAGGGGGTTTGGCGGTTGCCTTAACGGAGTGCCTGGCAGACACCAAACTGGGGGCATCCCTTGATCTCGGCGCAGATTTGACAGCCGAGCTCTTCAGTGAGTCCCAATCGCGCTTTCTGCTCACGGTAGCCCCTCAGAATCAAGATCTGTTTGAAGATCTGGCGGAGGTTCGCCTTTTGGGACAAGTTACGGCAGAGCCTGTGCTCGCCATAACTTCTCAGGGTAAATCCGCCTTCGAGATCCCGGCTGAGCAGTTGAGCCAGGCCTGGAAAGGAGCCCTGCCATGCTTGCTGAGCTAAGGGGCCTTAATGAAGCATGCGGTGTGTTTGGAGTGTGGAACCATCCGAGGGCTTCCCAGATTACTTATTATGCCCTCCACAGCCTGCAGCACCGCGGCCAGGAAGGGGCCGGAATTGTGGCTACAGACGGTGAGACGCTCCGTATCCGCAAAGGACAAGGTTTGGTCGCAGAGGTCTTCACTGCTGAATACATCGATAAGCTCGCAGGCAGCGCGGCTATAGGGCATGTCCGCTATTCCACCGGGGGCATTAATGGCTTCGAGAACGTACAGCCCCTCCTATTTCGCTCCCAGAATGGAGATTTTGCCATAGCCCATAATGGAAGTGTCACTAATGCCGGGATTTTACGGGGGATGCTGGAAGAAGAGGGCAGCATTTTTCAAACGGACTCGGATGCAGAGATTCTGGCACATTTGGCGAAACGGGGAGGCAGCAGTCCTTTGCCTCGCCGCCTGATGGATGCCTTGGCGAGGCTGACTGGTGCTTACGCCTTTGTCATGTTGAAGGAGGACGCCCTCTATGTGGCGTTGGATCCCCTGGGCATCAAACCCCTGTCCTTGGGCAGGCTGGGCGGGGGATTTGTGGTTTCGTCAGAGACTTGCGCTTTTGATCTCATTGGTGCTGAATTTGTGCGTGATGTGGAACCTGGCGAGTTTATCATAATTGATGAGCAGGGCGTTCACAGCCGGCGTTTTGCCAGGAGTGGGCAAGACGCCCTGTGCACAATGGAGTATGTTTACTTTTCCAGACCTGACAGCAATCTTAAGGGGCTGAACGTCCACACTGCCCGCAAGAAACTGGGCAAGGCGCTGGCTGCTGAATTTCCCCTTGCCGCCGATGTAGTTACAGGGGTGCCCGATTCCAGCCTCTCGGCTGCCATTGGCTATGCTGAAGCTACAGGTATTCCCTATGAGCTGGGCTTAATCAAGAGCCGTTATGTGGGCCGCACTTTCATTGAACCTTCTCAGAGCCTGAGGGAGCAGGGCGTTAAACTGAAACTGTCTGCAGTTAGGAAAGTGGTGGAAGGTAAGCGGGTGGTCATGGTCGATGACTCTCTCGTCAGGGGTACAACCGGACGCCGAATTACCGCTTTGCTGAAGGAAGCCGGCGCCCTTGAGGTACACATCCTCATTGCTTCACCAACCATCAAATATCCGTGCTGCTACGGCATGGATACTTTGAGCACAGATGAACTTGCGGCAGCCAAGCAAAGTGTTGAGGAGCTGCGGATTATGCTTGGTGCAGATTCTCTAGGTTTTTTGAGTGTAGAAAGTACCCGGGAAGTCTTTCCTTGCGGACTCTGTCTAGCCTGCTATACGGGGGAATATCCTGCCAGGGAGGTTGAAGAACATGTCTGAAGCCTACAAGCGAGCTGGGGTTAACTTGGCGTCGGGCTATGAGACTGTAGCTAGGATCAAAAAACATATCCAAAGAACTGAACGTCTAGGTACCTTAGGCGGGGTAGGAGGCTTTGGGGGCCTTTTCGATCTGGGCAGCTTAGGATACAACAACCCGGTCCTGGTCTCCGGTACAGATGGAGTCGGCACCAAGCTTATGATCGCCTTTATGCTTGATCGGCATGACACCATCGGTATCGACGCTGTGGCCATGTGTGTAAACGATGTTACGGTCCAGGGGGCCGAACCCCTCTTTTTTCTGGACTACATTGCCTGCGGAAAAAATGATCCCAGAAAAATTGAGGCCATCGTGGCAGGAATCGCTGAAGGGTGCGTACAGGCAGGCTGTGCCTTAATTGGCGGAGAGACGGCGGAAATGCCCGGTCTCTACGCTGAAGCCGAGTATGACTTAGCCGGTTTTGCGGTGGGAGTTTGCGAAAAGGAAAACCTGTTGGACAGGGGGGACATTAAGGCAGGCGATGTGCTGCTGGGTTTGCCGTCGAGCGGTTTGCATAGCAATGGGTATTCTTTAGTGCGTGCGATCTTATTTGAAAAACACAAGATTTCCCATGAAGCCTATGTTCCGGAGCTTGGACGAAGCTGGGGCGAAGAGCTCTTGGAACCCACCAGGATTTACGTACAGTCACTCTTGCCTCTTTTGAAAGATGGAAAACTGAAAGGCTTAGCCCATATCACAGGCGGGGGCTTTATAGAGAACATTCCCCGCATGCTCCCGGCAGGTCTCGGTGCCAGTGTGAGACTGGATTCTTGGCCGAAACCCCCCGTGTTTACACTTCTGGAAAGGCTAGGGGAGATCCCCAGTTTGGAGATGTACAATGTGTTTAATATGGGAATCGGTATGGTGCTGGCAGTGAGCCCTGCCGAAGTTAGCCCCGTTTTTGCCCATTTTCACTCTTTAGGAGAAGCGGTTTATGAAATTGGGGAAGTGATCGCAGGCGAGGGGGTTCGCCTGTTGTGACGAAGATAGCGGTCTTTGTATCGGGCAATGGATCCAATCTGCAGGCTATTATTGATGCCGCTCGCCAAGGGGAGCTGCCTGCAGCAATAGAACTTGTGGTTTCTGATCGCCCTGGCTGCTATGGTCTGACGAGGGCCCAAAGCGCCGGCATAGCCACATTGGCCTTTAATCCAAAAGACTTTAAGGCTAAGGGCCACTATGAAGAACTAATTGCTAAGCGGCTCAAAGAACTCGAAGTAAAATACCTGGTTTTAGCAGGTTATATGCGTTTAGTAGGCTCTGTTCTGTTAGAACGTTATCCCCGCAGGATCATCAACATCCACCCTTCTTTGCTGCCGCTATACCCAGGCAAGGATGGAATTGGCCAGGCCCTCGCTGCCGGAGCATCCGAGACCGGAGTGACAGTCCATTATGTCGATGAGGGCATAGATACAGGTCCAATCATTGCTCAGGAACGTGTGGTCATATTCCCGGGGGAAGGGAGAGACAGTTTGGAGCAAAGGATTCATGCTGCAGAACACAGGTTGTATCCAATGATATTAAGACAGATTTTTCAGGAGGAAAAAACATGGCCAGGCGTGCGTTAATTAGTGTATCTGATAAAGAGGGGCTCGTGGAGTTTGCACGGGAACTTGTCTCACTTGAGTTTGAGCTGGTGTCAACGGGAGGCACAGCCAAAGTGCTTAAAGAGGCAGGTCTGCCCGTAATTGACGTGGAGAGTGTTACTGCCTTTTCAGAAATTCTTGCTGGGCGTGTTAAGACTTTGCACCCTAAGATTCACGGTGCGATCTTGGCAAAATTAGAAGAGCCGGATCATCTGCGGACTTTGCATACCCACGCTATTGAACCGATTGAGTTGGTCTGCGTCAACCTCTATCCCTTTGAGACCGCCATCAGCAGACCAGGCTGCAGTTTGGAAGAGGCGATAGAGAACATTGATATTGGCGGTCCTGCCATGATTCGCTCAGCAGCCAAGAATCATGAGTATGTCACCGTAGTGGTTGAACCACAGGACTATGGAGTTGTGGTGGAAGAGTTGAAACGGGGCGGAGTGACAAGTCGGCGGCGGCGCACATTAGCTGCCAAAGCCTTTCGCCACACTGCCGCCTATGATGCGCTTATTGCCCGCTACTTCACAGAGCTGACAGGGGAAGAGTTTCCTGAGCGGATTACTCTCACCTATGCCAAGGAGCAGGATCTGCGCTACGGCGAAAACCCTCAGCAAAGGGCGGCCTTTTACCGTGCCCCCCTGGCGCCAGTTAACTCCTTGGTACAGGCAGAGCAGCTCCATGGGAAGGCCCTGTCTTATAACAACATCAACGACGCTAACGCAGCTCTGGCCTTAGCGGCTGAATTCTCCCAGCCTGCTGCGGTAGCCGTGAAACATATGAACCCCTGCGGCGCAGGCGTAGGAACTACAGCGGAGGAGGCTTTTACCAGGGCTTTTGCCAGTGACCCGGTTTCCATCTTTGGCGGAATTGTCGCTTTCAATCGCCCGGTGGACGCAGTTACAGCCAAACGGCTGCATCAGGTGTTTCTAGAAATCATCATTGCACCAGCTTTTTCCGCCGATGCACTGGAAATTTTGCGGGAAAAGAAGAATCTGCGCCTTTTGACCCTTGATCTAGCGGGCCAACGTGAGAGTACGCCCCATTATGTGTCTTTGCCAGGGGGAATGCTGGTCCAGACGGAAGACAGCGGCAAGTTTGACTTAGCGGTACTTAGGACAGTCACCAAGCGCGAACCGACGGAGAAAGAGCTCGAGGCCCTCGAGTTCGGCTGGAAAGTATGTAAGCATGTTAGGTCTAATGCCATCGTGGTAAGCGGACGTGAGATGACTTTTGGCATTGGGGCTGGTCAGATGAACCGGGTAGGAGCAGCTGAAATCGCCTTGCGCCAGGCAAAAGCGAACGCCAAGGGAGCCGTGCTGGCCTCAGATGCGTTTTTCCCCATGCCCGACACAGTAGAGCTCGCCGGCAAGGCAGGGATTACAGCCATTATCCAGCCAGGCGGCTCGATTCGGGATCAGGATTCCATTGAGATGGCGGACCGCTTCGGCATTGCCATGGTCTTTACAGGAATGCGTCACTTCAAACATTAGGAGGGAACACCCATGAAGGTATTGGTTGTGGGTCGGGGCGGCCGGGAACATGCCCTCTGCGAGAAGGCAGCAGCAAGCCCCCTGGTTGAGAAGGTTTATGCAGCCCCAGGCAATCCCGGCATGGCAGCTTGTGCCGAGCTGCTCCCCTATAATGAGAAAGATCATCGGCTGCTTGTGACTTGGGCACAGCAAGAACGGGTCGGGCTTGTGATCATAGGGCCGGAGCAGCCCCTAATGGAGGGCCTAGCCGACTGCTTTAGTGATGCAGGGATTCCTGTCTTTGCCCCAAGCAGCAGGGCGGCCCAGATTGAGGGAAGCAAGTCTTTTAGCAAAGAGCTGATGGAAAAGTACGGGATACCTACCGCTAAATACCGTGTTTTTGACGATTTTGTCTTGGCACAAGAGTATGTAAAGCAGCTGGACATGCCTGCTGTAGTGAAAGCGGATGGTTTAGCAGCTGGCAAAGGCGTAGTGATCGCCCATACGAAAGAGGAAACCGTCGGTGCCTTACGGGAGATGCTGATGGAAAACAGATTCGGCCCTGCCTCGGCTAAAGTGGTCATTGAAGAATTTATGGCAGGTGAGGAATTCTCCCTGATGGCCCTGGTCAATGGGGAGCTTGTAGTACCCTTGGAGCTCGCCCAAGATCACAAGCGCGCCTTCGACGGAGATCTAGGTCCCAACACTGGGGGTATGGGGGCATATTCGCCTGTTTCCCAGATTCCTGCTGAGGCAGCAGCGCAAGCTGTTGAACAGATCTTAGAACCGGTGGCCAAGGCCATGGTGCGAGAAGGAATCCCTTTTACAGGAGTGCTTTACGCCGGTTTGATGCTGACTGCCCAGGGCCCTAAGGTTATAGAGTTTAATGCCCGTTTCGGCGATCCGGAAACACAGGTGATCCTTCCCCGTCTAGAGTCAGATCTGATCCAGGTGATCTTTGAGGTGTTGGCAGGCCGTAGACCTGAACTCAAGTGGAGCAGCCAGGCTATGGCAGGAGTTGTACTGGCCAGCCGGGGCTATCCCGACACTTGCGCAGAAGGGGTGCCGCTGCCTGCATTTCAAGAGGAGGATGGAGTCGGAGACGTGCACATCTACTACAGTGGAGTGTGCCAAACTGAGGATGGACTGGTCAGTAAGGGCGGCAGGGTATATCTTGCGGGATGTCTTGGAGACAGCTTAGGCGAGGCGAGGGAGAAAGTGTACGCCTTCTTGGATAGGTACAGGCAGCCGGAGCTGTTTTACCGGACTGATATAGGAAAAAAAGCCGTGTCCCAGTAGACACGGCCTTTTTTTAATAATAGTCATCATCGTCCCGATTCTGGCGGTGTTTTCTGATGTTGTCATTGATGACAAACCCAGCCCCGAACATGCCCAGGACAAACCCGGCAGTTGATACAATGTAACTGATCATGTAAAGCTCGATTGACTGGGGAAGCAGCTCCAGGTTCATGGCAAAGATAACTGCCCAGCCCAGCACAGCCATAATGAGACCAACAATGATTTGCCTCTTTGGACTTCGCATTTTACTTGTCTTTGTACAACCAGCAGGTCGCGGCGTGGTCTTCCCGTACCCAGAACTCCGGCGGCATCTGTTGGTCGCACAGCCCCTTGATTATTTGACGACAGCGGGGATGGAATCTGCATCCTTTAGGCGGATTCATCAGACTTGGCGGTTCACCGGACGGGATATCCTTATAGGAATAAAGATTTTGCACATCCGGATCCGATGTCGCTTCAAAGAGAGCCTTAGTATATGGGTGTAAGGGTTCTTTCAGCAATGCTTGGGTAGATGATTTCTCAATGATCTTACCGCCATACATCGTAAAGATCCGCTCGGAGAAGTACCTGACCGTGGACAGGTCATGGGTAATATAGATAATTGCCAAATTGTGTTTTCTTTGCAGCGCTTGGAGCAACTGGAGAATCTCAATCCGGACGGAAGCATCAAGCATCGACACAGGTTCATCGGCAATCAGCATTTTCGGTTCTAGAATCATTGCCCGTGCAATTACCAGGCGCTGCTGCTGTCCGCCGCTGAGCATGTGGGGGAACTTGGGCAGAAAGTCTTCGATTGGTGCGAGCTTGACTTCCTCCAGCACCTGCCTAATGCGCCTTTGCTGCTCGTCCTTGTCCCTA
>JAAYOM010000087.1 GCA_012520315.1 Bacillota bacterium
ATGACATTAACTCTTTTCTTGAAGACTGTGATCTGGCCGTTATCGTTGGCGCCAATGACGTAGTGAACCCGGCAGCAATCGAACTGGAGGGTACCCCCATTTACGGCATGCCCATTATCAGGGCTGACAAGGCGCGGCATGTGATCATCTGCAACTACGACACCAAACCGGGTTATGCCGGGGTGGACAACAGCCTCTATGGCATGGATAGGGTGCAGATGCTCTTGGGCGATGCAAAAGACAGCCTGGTCCAGTTAATTGCAGCTGCTAAGGGCGAAGAAACAGCTGAGGTGGCTGCCGGCAGTGCCGAGGCGGAAGCACCCCAGGCAGCAGAGGCAGATCCGGCAGCTCTTTTGAACGCCGCCCAGCGGGTGGTGATTGTACCAGGCTACGGCATGGCCTTAGCTCAGGCCCAAGGCCAGGTTAAACGCCTAGTGGAACATCTGCAGGGCAGAGGTGTGCGTGTGGAAATCGCAGTGCATCCTGTGGCAGGCCGCATGCCTGGACACATGAACGTACTCATGGCTGAGGTAGATATTCCCTACGAACTGATGCTGGAGATGGATCAGATCAATGATCAGTTCAAAGAGGTCGATGTGGCGGTTGTAGTCGGGGCTAATGACGTCATTAACCCGGCAGCCAACACCCACGAAGATACTCCCATTTACGGCATGCCTATCTTGAATGTGGAACATGCCCGCCATGTGCTTGTGTATAACCTGGACCGATCCCCTGGTTATGCGGGAGTTGCCAACACCCTCTATGATGCGCCTAACTGCATCTTTATCGAAGGGGATGCGGCAAGTACCGTGGCCAACCTAGTTGATGCTCTAAAAGCGAGTGCCTAGGGGCTAGATTAGAAGCAGAAGCCGGCTTTTCTGGATCTTCCAGAGGGCTGGCTTTTCTGATAGAATGGGCGTAGTAGGAGGTTATTGATGTGGAGTCGCTTCATTTAGTCAGCAGAGAAAGGCAGCCTCAAGATACCATTGTCCAGGTGGGCGAAGTGAAAATCGGAGGCGGGAACACAGCCTTAATCGCCGGCCCTTGCTCAGTTGAGGACAAAGGCCAGATTATGACTATTGCCCAAGCTATCAAGGACTCGGCCCAGATTCTAAGGGGAGGGGCCTACAAGCCGCGCACATCCCCCTACAGCTTTCAAGGCCTTGGTGAAGAGGGCCTGCGCTATCTGCAGGAGGCAGGGAGGGCAACGGGCCTGCCTGTGGTCACTGAGATTATGTCAGAGACAGAAGTTGATTTGGTGGCAGACTATGTGGATATGCTGCAAATTGGGGCCAGGAATATGCAGAACTATGCCTTGCTGAAAAAAGTCGGGGCCCAGGGCAAGCCGGTCCTGCTCAAGCGGGGGGCGGCCGCCACCATAGAGGAGCTGCTGCTTTCGGCCGAATACATACTGGCAGCCGGCAACTCCCAGGTCGTCCTTTGCGAGCGGGGAATTCGCACATTCAGCCATACCTATACCCGCAACACGCTGGATATCAGTGCTGTACCCATTTTACAGCACTTGACCCACCTGCCGGTGATAGTTGACCCCAGCCACGGTTCGGGGGACTGGAACCTAATTGAACCCTTGTCCCTGGCGGCACTGGCCGCGGGTGCAGATGGCCTGATGATTGAAGTGCACAGTGCTCCCGAGTTTGCCCTCTCTGACGGACCCCAGTCATTAAAGCCTGAGAAATATCGGGCCTTGGCACGCAGGTTAAAACGTTTAGCAGCTTTTTTGAAGGAGGATCAACCATGAAAGTATTAGTGTTGCATGGCCCGAACTTGAACCTGTTAGGGCAGCGTGAACCTGAAGTGTATGGACATATGACCCTTGATCAGATCAATGAAGAAATTGCCGCCCTCGCCTCCCAGCTCGAACTGGAAGTAGACTTCTACCAGTCCAATCAGGAAGGATCGCTGATCGACCGCATCCACAAAGCCAAGGGGGCCTATCAATGGATCATTTTCAATCCCGGCGCCCTGTCCATCTACAGCTACGCTCTGCGTGATGCGATCTCGTCTGTGGAGATTCCCACCATCGAAGTGCACCTCAGCAATATTCAGGCCCGGGAGGAGTTTCGATCCCGCTCCGTGATTGCGCCTGTCTGTGTGGGCCAGATTGCGGGTTTTGGATTGACATCGTATCTTTTGGCCCTCTATGCCGTCTTCGAGAGGGGACGTTTAGATTAAACTAAGGATAAGTTCGCTGGCGGAGGAAAGATCCGGGCAAGTGTAATCAGGCACTTGCCTTATTTTTTCTTCCGATTCAATTAAAATCGTGGTGGTGCCGGCGGCCTTGCCCGCCTCGATATCCATATCCCGATCGCCCACCATGAAACTTTGGCTAAGATCAACATTGTACTTTTCAGCCAGGGCCAGCAGCATGCCGGGCTTTGGTTTCCTGCAGGCGCAGCCGGCCTTGGGCTTATGGGTGCAGGCCATGATTTCGGTGAAGCTGCCGCCCTGTTGGGCGACTTTTTCTGTCAGTTTTCCATGGATGGCGTCCAGATCATCAGGGGTCATATAGCCAAGGCCTACGCCTCCCTGGTTGGTTACTACAAAGGTGAGGAGGCCTGCTCCGTTAAGTCTAGCTACAGCTTCCGGCACCCCGGGAAACAGGATCAGCTCCTCCGCGTTATTGGGCGGCCGATGGCCGTAGGACTTGTTCAGTACTCCATCCCGATCCAAAAATACGGCTCTCTTTTTTTGCGTCATAAATTTCTACCCCTCGCACATTTCTAAAATAGGCACAGGACTATCAGTCCTGTGCCTATTACACCTAGCCCGGCCAGTGCTTAGTAGCGCTGGGAGAGCATATCTTCAATCGCTTCTTCCACCATCATCTGGGCTTCTTCCAGCACAAGGTCAATGGGTTCACCTAAGAAGACTCTTTCCACCGCCATGCCGATTGCACTGCGGGCCTCTTCCCAGGCCGCAATGGTTGGCTGCCAGTAGCCGTAGCCGAAGGCATCCAGGTTGGCAACAGCAGCCTTGTGGGGGTTGTCCGCCAAAAACTGCTGATATTCTGCGGAGTTCAGGCCTGAATAGGTTACAGGCAGGTAGCCGGTCTTAATGGCAAAGTAAACAGTGTTTTCAGTATTCGTCAGGAACTTGACAAATTTACCGGCAGCATGTCTTTGCTCTTCGGTAGCGGCATTAAAGAGGGCGATATTGGTTCCCATAAAGGGAGCGCCAGGTCTCTTGCCCCTTGGAATAGGCGCCGTTTTGAACTGGAACTTGTCACCGACGGAGTTCTCAACGTGAGGCATACCGGCTGAAGAACCGATGTACATAGCAATCATCTCATCGCCGAAGGATTCGTTCTCGTAACCGTCGATCAAGAGCGCCGAGCCGTCTTCGAGCATGCCGATCATCAGTTCCAGAGCTTCCTTCCCTTCCGGACTGTTGAAGGTGACGTTGAGATCTGCATCTAAGAAGTCTCCGCCGTTAACATAGAGGAAAGCATGGAACAGCTCTAAAGTTGGGCGAATGCCGAACCCTCTGGTTTCGCCGTTCGTTTGCTCAGTGATTTCCTTGGCAATTTGCAGAAACTCTTCTACAGTCTCGGGTGGGTTGGGGATCAAATCGGCGTTGTAGAACATTACCCAGTTGCTCTTGTTGTAAGGAATGGTGTACAGTTCGCCGTCCCAGGTATTCATGCCCCTGAAGACTTCGATGTAGTCGTTGAATTCGGCCTCTGTGAGATCCATGTAGTGGGAGAGGGGAGCAATTACGCCATGACGGAAAAATGCATCTGTCCAGTTCTCATAGACCTGGGCGATAGTTGGCGTAGTGCCGGCTGAGAGGGAGGCTACCAGCTTGGTGTTAAGGTCGCCGTAGCGTCCCTGATAAATCGATTCTACCACGATGTCAGGATTCTCAGCATTAAACTTCTCAGTCAAATAATCGATGGCATTGCCGAGCTCGCCGCTCATGGCGTGCCAAAAGGTGATTTGGGTTTGAGCCAAGGCCGTTGCGCTTAGGGCCAGGCAGAGGACCAGGGATAATAAGAAAAGCTTCTTCAAACGCATCTTGACACTCTCCTTTTGATTTTAGTAGTGACACAGGGGGACAAACAGTTTAAGCCTTACACACCACCTTCCCTCATCCTTTTAAACCAGTGCGGGCAATTCCCTGGATAAACTGCTTTTGAAGCAGCAGGAAGAGAATTAAAATGGGTGCCATGGCGAATGTAGATGCAGCCATCAGATAGTTGTAATAGGCGCCTACATCGCTGACAAAATAGGTCAGCCCCACCGGGATTGTCCGCATGGCTGGAGTATTGGTCATAATTAATACCCAAAGAAAAGAGTTCCAGCTTCCGATAAATTTAAAGAGCATTACTGTTACCAAGGCCGGCTTCGAGAGGGGAAGCATTACCTTGATTAAGTAGGCAAACTTGCCGCAGCCGTCTAAAATCGCGGCCTCAAAGAGTTCATTGGGGATGCTCAGGAAAAACTGACGCAGCAAAAAGATGCTGAAGACGCTCACTGTCCAGGGCACAATCAGGGAGGCGTAGGTATCAATCCAGCCGAAATTCACCATGGTGATGTAGTTGGGAATCAGCATTACCTCGCCGGGAATCATCATAGTGCCCAAAAAGAGCAGGAAGAGAAAGTTCTTGCCGAAGAAGTTGAGTTTGGCAAAGGCATAGGCCGCCAGGGCGCTGAAGACAACGTCCAGACCCATCACTGTCAGGGCGATAATAAAGCTGTTCTTGAAATAGATATCGAAGGGTGCTGCTTCCCACGCCACTTTGTAATTCTCCCATTGGGGCACGGCAGGCAGCCACTGAATAGTCCTGAGCGTGATCTCATGGGGTGCCTTAATGGAACTGGTCACCATCCAGACAAAGGGAAGCATCATAACTAGAGCCCCCGCAATAAGTACCGCGTACAAAAGTCCCCGCCTGAAGGTTTTAGCAAATCGGTATCGCCACATCTGTTGTTCTGCTAGCACACTATCCCCTCCTTACGACCCGTAGTGGATGCGCCGCTTAGACGCCCTCATTTGAACCAGAGTAAAGACAAAGATTATGGCAAAGAGAATATAGGCCGCCGCCGAGGCATAACCCATCCGGTAGCGCTCAAAGGCATTGCGGTAGACGTAATAGACGATAGTCATGCCGCTGTTGACCGGGCCCGGGCGCCCTGTGTAAAGTACATAGACTTCAGTAAAGAGCTTGAAAGCTCCGATGATCGAAATAATGGAAATAAAGAACGTTGTAGGGGAAATCAGGGGAAGAGTAATCTTCCAGAAACTCTGCCAGGGACTGGCGCCATCTACCTCTGCCGCCTCGTAGAGTTCATGGGGAATATTCTGCAAACCGGCCAAAAAGATTACCATATTGTAGCCCAGCGACTGCCAGACCGCAATGATGACCAAATTGATGATGGTCCACTGGGGCTCCATCAGCCAGTTGGGATTGGAAAACTGCCATACCTCACTCAGATGGCCAAAACTGACGAATTCCACTACGGTATTAACCGCATTGGCCAGTCCGGCCAGCATCATATTCAGCAAACCGTAATGCTGGTTATAAATCCAGCGCCAGACCATAGAGATAGCAACGGAAGATGTGACCCAGGGCAGGAAGAAGGCCACACGCAAAGGACCTCTGAAGCGGATTTTCGAATTGAGCAGCACCGCCACGATCAGGCCTAGGGCGATGGAAATGGGCACATAGCCGATCACATAACGTGCCGTGTTCATAATCGCCCGGCGGAAAACCGGATCTCCGATGATCTTCTCATAGTTCTCCCAACCCACAAAATACTGGGTATCCCGAAGCAGGCTCCAGTCGAAAAAGCTCATGTACACTGATTTTACAACCGGATAAAAGCTGAACAGTCCTAGGATCGTAAAGGCCGGGAGCAGGTACAGATAGGCTTCCAGTGTTTCTTTCCAATACTTCTTGGTCTTCATTTGCGCGGGAATCCTAAGCAAGGCAAATGTCCTCCTTCAGAATCTTGTTTTGCTCTCTAGCAGGAATTCAGGTATTGATTTCCGAAAGGGTGGATTAAGTAAATTCGCTTAGCGAGGTGCAAAAACCTTTTCTTTTTGAGAAATTGCTACAAATTTATGTAAGGGTGAGGGGAATGGAACAGAAAATGTGGGGGAGTTATCAAGGCAAGGATGTTTATCTATTTACTCTTGAATTAGGGGAAGGCTATCGGGCAGAGATTACAAACTTCGGCGGGGCACTAATAAGTCTTTACGCGCCGGATCGAAATGGCAATTCGGCTGATGTGCTCTTGGGATACAACAGCCTGGCCGAATACATTCAATGCCCAAGTTCCTTGGGGGTTTTGGTGGGCCGCCATGCTAACCGGATCGAGGCTGCCCGGTTTGAGCTTGATGGTGTGACCTATGAACTCAACGCCAATGATGGCCGCAACCATATCCACGGCGGGCCCGGGGGCTTTGGCAAAGTGGTGTGGGAGCCTAAGGTTGTAGAGACCGAATTCGGCAATGCTTTGGAGCTGAGCTACTTCAGCCCCCACGGTGAAGAAGGGTATCCTGGGAATCTAAAGGTAAAGGTGACCTACAGGCCTACTGAATCTCCCGGTGCCCTGCGCATAGACTACGAGGCGGAAACGGATCAGGCTACGGTGGTTAATCTGACCAACCACGCCTATTTTAACCTCTCAGGTGAGAGCCAGGGTTCCATCCTCGATCATGAGCTTGAGATCTATGCAGACTTTTTTACCCCTGTAAATTCAGAGGGTTTGCCCACGGGAGAAATTCTCAAGGTTGCAGGCACTCCCCTGGACTTTCGCCATAAAAAAGCGATCGGTGCCGAGATCGATGCAGATCACGAACAGACCAGGCTCGGCCGGGGCTTTGATCATAACTGGATTCTCCGCAGCCGGGGCCCAGGGCTGAACCTGGCTGCCAGGGCAGAGCACCCCGGGACAGGCCGCCGCCTAGAGGTTTGGACCACCAAGCCCGGCATTCAGTTTTACAGCGGCAACTTTCTAAACACAGAGCTCCATCCCTGGCGCTCGGGTTTTTGCCTGGAGACCCAGTTTTATCCGAATAGTCTGCAGTTTGCCCATTTTCCCAGTGCTGTCCTGCAGCCGCAACAGCGCTATCAGCACAGCACTATCTATCACTTTTCCAACAATGCCGTCCTCAAGAAGGGGGATGCCAAATGAGAATTCAATTTCTAGGTGCGGCAGAAACCACCAGCGGCGCCTGCTATCTGATTCAGTCCGGTGAGAGCAGGGTACTTTTGGACTGCGGCATGTTCCACGGGCCGGAAGAGCTTAAACAGCGTAATTATGGAGATTTCCCCTTTAATCCGGCTGAGATTGATGCGGTGATTCTAACCCACGCCCATATCGATCACAGCGGACTCTTGCCCAAGCTGGTCAAGCACGGCTTTACAGGACCGATTTATGCCACCTCTGTTACCAGCGATCTCTGTTCGATTATGCTGGCTGACTCTGGCTACATCCAGGAGTCGGAGGTGGAAAGAAAAAACCGCAAGCGCAGCCGGCGGGGCCAGGAGCTTCTGACGCCGATTTATACTGTTGATGATGCCTACGAGGCCATGAAACAGTTTAAACGCATGGTCTATGATGAAGAGGTAGAAATTCTCCCTTCCCTGCGTGTGCGTTTCCGCGATGCCGGCCATATTTTAGGCGCCGCCATTGTGGAACTTTGGGCAGATGAGGGAGACAAGACTACAAAGATCGTTTTTTCCGGCGATTTAGGCAATCTAGATCAGCCCATTGTGCAGGATCCGACCTTTATTACCGAGGCAGATATCTTAGTAATTGAATCAACCTACGGCACCAGAACCCATGAAAACCGGGAAGGCCGCCTAGAGCGCCTGGCGGACGTGGTGAACGCCACTGTAGAGCGGGGCGGAAACCTTTTAATTCCCGCTTTTGCCCTTGGCAGAACCCAGGATCTATTGTACAGCCTCAGGGTTTTGCAGGATGAGGGGAAAATTCCCGTGCAAAACATTTATATCGACAGCCCTCTGGCAACCAAGGCCACTGAAGTCTTTCAAAAACATGCCCGGGTCTTTGACTATGAGACCCGGAGCATGATTGCGGAGGGACGTTCCCCCTTTGAGGCGCCCCATGTACATTACACCGAAACTGTGCAGGAGTCGATGCGACTCAACTCCGTCTCGGGAGGGCTGGTGATTATCTCCGCCAGCGGCATGGCGGACGCAGGCCGCATCAAGCACCATCTTAAGCACAATCTCTGGAGGCCCCAGGCCACAGTGCTGCTCGTTGGCTACCAGGCCGAGGGGACCTTAGGCCGCAGGCTGCAGGACGGTGCCCGGGAGGTGCGCATCCACGGCGATTCGGTCAAAGTAGCGGCCAAAATTGAGACGATTACGGGTTTTTCCGCCCACGCCGATCAGGGTGCCCTTTTGAACTGGCTGCGCCGTTTCCGCCATATCGGCAAAGTCTTTGTCACCCATGGGGAAAAGGCAAGCTGCCACGGTTTTGCCGAGGTGATCAGGGATGAACTTAAGGTGCCCGTTGTGGTGCCGAAACTTGATGAGAGTTTCGACTTTGAGGGGGCTAAGGTGACAAGCACCTGGGACAGCCACTACCAGAGCCTGACGGTTCCCGAACAGTTTGCCGGAGTTGTGCAGGTGGCAAAGGGCGCGGAAATTAAGTTCCGGGGAGCCTACGGCCTGGCCCAGCGGCGCTATAAGATCGACAACCGCTTCTACACCCTGTTCAATCTAGGTTCAGCCCGGCATTTCTTTGCCCAGCTGGCCCTGGCCCGCCTGGCAGAGCAGGGCAAGATCGAGGCAGAGAGCATGGGGCCCTGGAGCAGTGAACCGGTTTGGGAAGATGTGCTGAGGAAACTTGTTCCGGGCCGGAGCCCCTGGGAGGTTGTGGCCAGCGAAGTGCTTCAGCCAGCGGGCTTAGGTCAGTCCGCCTTCTATTACCTCGATCAGCTGCCGGCTGCGGCTGCTGCAGGTTATACCACAACCCAGGGAGGCCAGCTGGTAGAAAATGTCTATGCTGTCTTAAGGGAGGGCTTCGAGCCCCAGCTCTTTTCTACAGCCCATGATCTAAGGAAACTGTGGAACACCCTGGCCGAGGGTGAGTTTTTGGAGCCTGAGACAGTCAAATCCATCCTAAACCCCTACCGGGCAGAACAGGATCTGGATCTCTATACTGTCGAAGGGCAAACTCCTGGTGCCCATGTCTTTTTGGCCGGTGCTTTGCAAGAGGCCTGTTCCATTATTGTGCTGAGCAATGGGGAAGCAGGGGTGCGGGCTGTTTTCCAGCAGCTGATTACATTAAGCGGCGCAGGCAGGTGAGCTATGGTGGCAGTTCAGCTTGGCAATGACTGGGACGAGCTTTTAGGCCCAGAATTTGAACAGGACTATTACTTAAACCTCAGGCGCTTTCTGATTGATGAGTATCGCCACAGGACTGTATATCCAGATATGTACAGTATCTTTGCGGCGCTAAAGCGCACTTCCTTGGCCCAAACCAGGGTGGTTCTTTTGGGCCAGGATCCCTACCACGGCCAGGGACAAGCCCATGGCCTGGCCTTTTCGGTGCCCAGGGGCGTACGCCAGCCGCCCTCATTGCAGAATATTTTCAAGGAACTGAACCGGGATCTAGGGCTGCCCATTCCCAGCCACGGCTGTTTGGAAGCCTGGGCAGATCAGGGGGTGCTGCTTTTAAACACCACTTTGACAGTGCGGGAAGGACAGGCCGGCTCCCATCGGGGGCGGGGCTGGGAAATATTTACAGATCGAATCTTGGAGCACCTCAACCAAAAGGAGACGCCCGTTGTCTTTCTGCTCTGGGGCAGGCATGCCCAGAGTAAGGCAGCATTAATTACAAATGATCAGCACCTGGTTCTAAAGACTGTGCATCCAAGCCCCCTCTCAGCCCACCGGGGCTTCTTTGGCTGTGCCCATTTTTCCAAGACTAACAGCTTTTTGACTAAAGCAGGTCAAGAGCCCATTGACTGGCAGGTGCGCCCGTGAATAGAAAAGTCATAATCTGTTTGTTGATCTTAAGCTTGTCCCTCACAGGCTGCACCTGGACACGGACTGATCCTGTTTTGACCGTAGTAGAAATACTGGGAGAGCCGGTTGAGGGCCGGGAACTGTGGATTCTGGGGGAAAACAGCACCTATCTTGTGGAGCTAGGTTCAGATGCGTTATTTTCTCTCCCCCTGGCACCAGGCATCTGGAAGCTGCAGGCCGCGGCCCGGGATGCTATAGGCAATGTGGTTGCCCTAAGCGAAACAGGCACTGCCAGTGGCGGCAGGCAGGTTCTTTCCCTGACGCTAGATAAGACTTTAGTCCCAACGACCGAAGTGCAGGCAGGTAAGGTGCTCCATAGCTTGCTGCTTGGGGGCGTAGAGCTTGCCTGGCAGGCAGCGGAGGTAACCTCTCACCAAGGGGGAGGCAGATGGGAGATCTGGCGGCGCCCAAGGGAGGGCCGGATCTGGGAAAAGATTGGGGAAACCGCCCCGACTGAAACAAACTACTTTATGGCAGGGTTAGACGCTTTTAGGCATGTTTATGCTGTTCGCTGGGCTCCTTCTGGCAAGGACAAGCTGCCCGGCCCCCTGCAAATCAGTACAGGAGCGGCGAGCGGCGTATTGGAGATTGAGTGGGACTTTGAACACACCTTCCCTCCTGTCGAGCGCTCCTACCTTCGGGCCCAAAGCCTGGCGGGTGAAACTCCCCAGCCAGCCTATTACGATCTGATCGCCCACTTCAAAACGGAAGAAGCCTTTGCTCTTAGAGAGGAGATCCTATCTTCCTTAGGCCTGAGGCTGAAGGAGGAGATTTGCTCTCTAGCGGCTGCAGTTGTGGAACCTGAGCCAGATAGCGCCTTGTCGCTGGAGGAGTTGAGTACTTATCACGATCAGAACGTGTTTCTGGAACCAAACTGGATTTTGCAGGCGAGTGCACAGGGAAATTTGCTAAGTAATCTCCCTTGGTACCTTGACTATCTGCGCATACCAGCAGCCCATACAGTGACCTGGGGAGATCAGGCCATCCGCATCGCTGTGCTGGATTCGGGCCTTGATGAATACCGTCTGCCTGCCAGCGTTAAAGTTTTGCCAGGCTACAATTTTGTGCAGAAAAACTTCAACACCGCCGATGACTACGGCCACGGCACCAATGTTGCCCTCACCATCAGTGAAGTGATGCCTGTAGTATCGCTTCTGCCCGTTAAAGTGTTAAATGCTCAAGGGGGCGGCTTTGCATCCGATGTGAGCCAGGGAATGCTCTACGCGGCAGGCTTGCACGATTCGCTGCACAATCCCTACCCCTGCCAGATTATCAACCTGTCACTGGGGGCAAGCTCCATTTTGCTGCAGAAGGCGGTCAGGCAAATTACTGCCAACACAGATGTCATACTCCTGGCAGCCGCAGGCAATACCAAGGCTGGCGCGACTGAACCCGGCCTCTTTTATCCTGCAGCCTTTTCAGAGGTGATTGCAGTCGGCGCCATCGAACCTGGACCCGAAGGGCCTGAACGGGCCTATTATTCCCATTTCGGTCCAAACTTAGATCTGGTTGCACCCCCGAGCTTCGAAGACGGGACCTCCTTTGCTGTCGCTTTAGTGTCGGGCGTGGCCGGACTAATGCTGGCCGAGGGTATATCGCCAGAAGACATTCGGCCCACCCTCACCGCAACCGCAATTGATCTGGGCCTGCCCGGCTGGGATGAGGAGTACGGCCATGGGCTGGTGAATGCGGAGTGGGCGGTGAAGGGCATCACCGAGCTCACCCTGATCCTGAGCGATCACAGGGAGGGGTCTCTAGAAAGAAAAATGCCCCTGGAGGCAGATGCACAGAGCTTAGATCTGCCTCCAGGGGAGTACAAGGTTCAGGCCTGGGTCAATGTACAAGGCGGCGTGGAGCCTGAGAAGGGTGATTATTACGCCTCCGCTGATGCGGTTGTTTTGGAAAATGGCAGGGCTAAGGTTCGCTTGACCCTCCCGGAATTGAAAGAGTGAGAATTAGGCGGAGCTGTCCCGCCCCAGATCCGCTGCTTCCAGGGCTTCCTGCACAAGGCCTTGATCGAGGGATTTAGCATTGGCCGCCCCTAGGGCACGCAGATTTTCCGCTCGGCTGATCAAGTTGCCCCGGCCGGTTTTCAGTTGGTTAAAGGCCTGATTATAAGCTGTTTGGGAACGTTCTAAGAGCCTGCCCACATTCTCCAGGGAGTCTACAAAACCCACCAGCTTATCATAGA
>JAAYOM010000088.1 GCA_012520315.1 Bacillota bacterium
ACATCCTAGGGCGCGCATACGAGTATACATTGATGAAGTTTGCGGAACAGGAAGGGCGAAACGCAGGCGAGTTCTATACTCCGTCCTGTGTGGTTAAGACTTTGGTAGAAATTCTCGAACCATATAGCGGCCGGGTCTATGACCCCTGCTGCGGCAGCGGAGGTATGTTTGTACAGTCATCCAAGTTTGTGGAGAATCATCAAGGTAATCTGCAGGATATCTCCATTTATGGTCAGGAAGCTAACCCTACAACCTGGAAGATGTGTCAGATGAACCTCGCTATTCGAGGCATTGAAGGAAATCTTGGTCCTGCCGCCGCAGACACTTTTTTCAACGACCTCCATCCAACCCTAAAGGCGGACTATATTCTGGCCAATCCGCCTTTTAACATGTCGGGTTGGGGTGCGGACAGACTTCAGGAAGATAAGCGCTGGCTGTTCGGCATACCGCCCGCAAACAACGCCAACTTTGCCTGGCTGCAGCACATGATCTTCCACCTTTCTGCCAGAGGAAAGATGGGTGTAGTTCTGGCCAATGGTTCATTGTCGAGCCAAACCAGTGGAGAAGGACTGATCCGCCAGAAAATCATTGAAGCTGATCTTGTGGACTGTATTGTCGCCATGCCTCCTCAGCTGTTTTACTCAACTCAAATACCGGTGTCTCTCTGGTTTATCAACAAGAGTAAAAAACAACCAGGCAAGACACTGTTCATTGACGCGCGCAGGATGGGAACCATGATTACTCGGGCACTAAGGGAATTGACCGCTGAAGAAATCAAAAAGCTCGCTGACACCCATAAGGCCTTTGAGGCTGGTACCTTGGAGGAAGAGAAGGGCTTTTGTGCTGTTGCCACAATTGAGGAAATAGCAGAACACGACTTCATCTTAACTCCAGGCCGCTATGTGGGTGTAGAGGAAGAGGAAGATGACGGTGAGCCTTTTGAGGAAAAGATGGAACGCCTAACGTCGGAACTCTCTCGCCTGTTTAAGGAAAGTGCGGAACTGGAAGAGGAGATCCGCACCAGACTGGGGGCGATAGGGTTTGAGGTCTGAGTGGAAACAGGCTAGATTGGGGGCCATAGCAGCCCTTAATCAGGAGAACTATTCCAAGAAAGACGGCTGGAAACACGTTAACTATCTAGACACAGGTAACATTACAAGAGGTACCATTGATGAGATTGTCTATATAGATTTGGAAAAGGAGCGGCTCCCAAGCCGGGCTAGAAGGAAAGTTTTCAGGAATGACATTGTCTATTCGACTGTAAGGCCGAACCAGGAACACTATGGAATAATAAAGAACCCTGTTCCAAACATGCTAGTGTCAACGGGATTTGTGACCATCTCTGCAAATGAAGAAATTGATCCGTTTTATCTGTACTATTTTCTTTCTCAGCCTCATATAACTGGCTATTTGCACGCCCTTGCAGAGCAGAGAGTATCGACCTATCCAGCAATAAATGTCTCCGACATTAGTGATTTGATTGTTAGTGTGCCACCTCTTATGACGCAAAAGGCGATTTCTGACACTTTATCTTGTCTCGACAGCAAAATAGAACTAAACAACAAAATCAACGAAAACCTAGAAGCTCTGGCCCAGGCCATTTTTAAGAGTTGGTTTGTGGATTTTGAGCCGTTTCGGGATGGAGAGTTCATAGAAACTGAGCACGGTTGGATACCAACGGGTTGGGAAATCACTCGATTAGGAAAGATATCTCAGATCACAAGTGGGAAAAGACCTCCATCAAAAGTAGACCTGAGTACATATCAAAGTAATGTTCCTATCGTTGGCGCCAGTAAGATTATGGGATACACAAGTGAAGCCTTGTATGATGAGAAAATTCTCGTAATTGGCAGGGTGGGTACACATGGCGTAGTACAAAGATTTAGCTCACCATGTTGGCCATCGGACAATACCTTGATCATTAAGTCGGATTTTTACGAGTTTACATATCAGAGTCTCCGGCGAATTGACTACGGGTTCCTTAACAGAGGATCTACCCAGCCACTAATAACGCAAACCGACTTAAAGAACCACATCGTAGTCTTGCCACCCTTGGATGTTCTAACTAATTTCGAAGTCTTGATTTCACCACTAATGAATGCTTTGCATGACAATCTGCACCAAAACCAGATACTTGCCGCCCTCCGCGACACCCTCCTACCCAAACTCATGAGTGGAGAGATCGAGGTTCCAGTAGATTAGCTTTGGAAAGGAGCCGAACTTGTGTACTTCACTGAGAATCACTTTGAACAGGCCATATTAGAAGTCTTAAGAGAGTTGGGTTATGGTATTCTCTCTGGCGGTGAGATAGAGAGGGATTATCGTAATCCTCTCTATCTGGATGAGCTTGAAGAAGCCCTGTTTGCCCTTAACCCTGGAATGCCGAGCAGGGCAATTGAAGAAGCTCTGCGGAAGCTCCAGGCTCTAGATATGGGTACCTTGATACAGAAGAACAAAATGTTTACAGATTGGCTCCAAAACGGGATGGAAGTCTCTTTTGAAGAAAAAGGGGAGAGTGTTACGCGCCTTGTCAAACTGATAGATTTTGAACATCAGGAGAACAACAGCTTCACGGCCATTAATCAGTGGTCAGTGCAAGGTGCCGCTGGGGAAGTAAAACGCCCTGACATAGTGGTTTTCGTTAATGGCTTGCCTTTAGTGGTTATCGAGCTCAAAAGCGGATCGCGGGAAGATGTGAGCATTACTGATGCCTATCTTCAGCTGCGTAATTACATGAAAGCGATCCCAGAACTCTTTTGGTATAATGCCTTCTGCATCGTTAGCGATATGACCCACTCCAAGGCGGGTACCATTTCCGCGAGCGAAAGCCGTTTTATGGAATGGAAAACAGTAGATGGCTCCTATGAAGAAACGGCCATTGCTACTTACGATACTCTTTTTCTCGGCATGTTGAACCGCGCAAGACTGCTTGATATCCTCAGATATTTTACTCTACTGATGAGGGGAGTGCCTGAAGATGTTAAGATTCTTGCCGCCTACCATCAGTATTACGCCGTGAAAAAAGCAGTGGAGACCACTATCGAGGCTACAACAAGTGACGGCAGAGCAGGGGTCTTTTGGCATACCCAAGGCAGCGGGAAATCTTTATCCATGGTCTTTTATGTTAAGCTTCTGCAAGATAGGCTGAACTCTCCCACCTTTGTTGTGATCACCGACCGTAACGACCTGGATAATCAGCTTTACGCACAGTTCGCAGCCTGCGAGGAATTCCTCAGGCAAACACCTGTGCAGGCAGAAAGCAGGGAGCACTTAAAAGAACTGCTAGCCAATAGGCAAGCACACGGCATTTTCTTCACCACCATGCAGAAGTTTGAAGAGTCCGATGAACCTCTTTCAGAGCGCAACGACATTATTGTCATCGCAGACGAAGCCCATCGCAGCCAATACGGGTTGACCGAGCGCGTTAAACGGGATGGAACCATTGTCAAAGGAACCGCCCGCATAATTCGGGACAGCCTTCCCAATGCAAGCTACATAGGTTTTACAGGTACACCCATTTCTCTCAAAGATCGGGATACCAGAGAAGTCTTTGGCGACTACATAGACATTTACGACATGTCCCAGTCTGTGGAAGATGGAGCCACAAGACCTGTTTTCTATGAGAACAGGGTGATGAATCTTGGGCTGCGCGAAGATGTCCTGCAGGCCATCGATGCCAAGTATGAGGAGTTGGCCTTTGAAGCCAGTACGGAGAATATTGAAAAGAGCAAAAAAGAACTTGGCACAATGTCGGCCATTCTAGGCGCGCCTGAAACAGTGGAAACATTGTGCCGAGATATCATCGAGCACTATGAGAACAGCCGTCAGCATTATCTGACGGGAAAAGCCATGATAGTGGCCTACGACCGGGCGATTGCCATGAAGATCTATGAGAAAGTCCTCGAGCTAAGGCCAAGCTGGACAGAGATGGTAAAGGTTGTAATGACCGGGAGCAATCAAGACCCCGAAGAATGGCACTCAGTTATTGGAGGCAAAGGCTATCGCCAGGAACTGGCTAAGAAGTTCAAAGATGATGACGATCCCATGAAGATCGCCATCGTGGTAGATATGTGGCTGACAGGTTTTGATGTCCCAAGTCTGGCTACCATGTATGTGTACAAGCCTATGGCAGGGCATAATCTCATGCAGGCTATTGCTCGGGTCAATCGCGTCTACAAGGACAAAGAAGGCGGACTTGTTGTGGATTACATCGGCATTGCCACTGCCTTAAAGCAAGCGATGAAAGACTATACCCAGCGGGATCAAAGAAACTTTGGGGAAATGGACATTCAAAAGACCGCCTATCCCAACTTCCAGGAGAAACTCCAGGTCTGCAAAGAGCTGCTCCATGGATTCGACTATTCTGTTTTCACCAAATCCAATGCAACCTCAAAGGAACGGGCTGATGCTATTCGCGATGGGGCCAACTTTGTCTTTGGCTTCGATGAAGAGGGGCAAAAACTCTTTATTCATGAAGCCACCTATATGCGGCAGTTCAAGAGTCTGTGCCAGAGCATTTTGACTGAGTCAGAACGGTTAGAATCTGCCTTCATCGAAGCGATTCGCGTCTCCATCACCAGGATAAAAAATGCTAAGAAACTGAGCGTAAGGGATATTAACCAGGAAATAAGCACACTCCTTGAGCACAGCATCAAAAGCGAAGGTGTCATTAACCTTTTCTCCGATCGGGAAGAAGAGTTCTCCATCTTTGATCCGGATTTTCTGGACCGCGTTCATGCCATGAATCAGAAGAACCTGGCCCTTGAACTCTTAAACAAACTTCTTTCCGAACAGATCTCTATTTTCCAACGCACCAATCTGGTGCAAGCTGAGAAATTTTCAGAACGCATGAAGCAGATTATGAACAGCTACAGAAACGGACAGATCACCAACGCTGATGTGATTGACGAGCTGATCAAGATGAGCCATGACATCATGAATGCCAGGAGAAAAGGTGAAGAGCTGGGCCTCGTCCAGGAAGAACTGGCGTTTTATGACGCGCTCACGAGGCCAGAGGCTATTCGGGATTTTTATGAACATGAGACATTAATTGAGATTACAAGGCGTCTTACAGAACAGCTGCGCAGAAGCCGCACTATCGATTGGCAGCATCGCAGAAGCGCAAGGGCCGGCATGCGGCGCATGGTAAAACGCCTCTTGGATGAATACGACTATCCGCCAGAGGGTCAGGAAGAAGCCATTCAAACAGTTCTCAGGCAATGCGAGCAATGGGTGGATAATATTGAGGTATTCTATTAGCAAGCTAAAGGGAGGCGCCCTCAGTGGACCCTCCCTTTATTTATTGCCTGGCTTACCAGGAATCTTCTTGTGGAGAAGATGTGTAATTCCGTCTGGCTTATCTAGAATTGTGCCTCATATAATAACCAGTATACATCGGTATCTATGATGCTGGGATTGTAGGCAGCATAGTCAAAGGCGGTTAAATCAGCGTCGGATCTTAGCCCAGCATCGGCGCCCATATCTAACAGTACCTGTACTACATCGGGATTTGTGTTGTAAAGCGCCGCATACATCAGAGGCGTGTAATCATAAGCATCCGTCTCATTTACATCGGATCCTGCTTCTACAAGGACACGGATAATCTCAGGGTTGGTGTTGTGTGTCGCAGCCAGAATCAGCGCTGACCATCCGTCGATATCCAGTGCCTTCAGATCAGCCCCTGCTTCGACCAAGATCGCTGTTACTTCTGGGTTTGGGTTTTGTCTGGCCGCACACATGAGCGGTGTGTAGCTGTCTGTATCTGTGGCATTCACATCTGCACCTGCCGCGAGCAGGAGCTGAACAACTTCAGGATTCTCCTCCCATTCCGCGGCATACATCAGCGGTGTGACCTTCCCCTTATCACTGGCGTTGACATTTGCCCCTGCCTCAATCAGGATCTGGATAATCTCAGGGTTAGCATTATATCTCAGGGCAACAAATAATGGTGTGTTATTGGTACCCTCATTAGCATTTACATCTGCCCCCTGGGATATAAACTCCTGAACCCTGTCGGCATCGCCTTTTTCAATGGCATCGAAAAGGCTGCTAGCATAACTGACTGCAACAAGAGCTAAGACAAGAATGGACACAAGAAGTGCTAAAGTGACAGTTCGCATCGTTTTCACTATTTTCCCTCCTCTTCCTAGCAATTCCAATTCGTCACCGGAGGGTTAATGTCCTGTTGCTGGAAAGGTGTTACGCAACTTCTTGGAGAAATATCATAGTATACAAATTGGGTTTTTCTCAAGAAAAAAGCGCTTTTATCTAGGGTACAAGTTCAAGGAGGTCAAAATGAGAGCATCACTTTTTATGGGACAGGGAGAATTCAGAACAGAAGTATTAGAAGAGCCAAAACTGCAGGCAGACGAAATCAAGGTTCGCAACTTGGCTGCAGGTGTATGCGGGACAGATATAAGTATTTTTCAAGGCGGCAAAGGAAGCGCTGATGTAACACCGCCGATTGTCCTTGGCCATGAGTATGCAGGTGAAGTTGTGGAAATAGGCAGGGCGGTCACCACAGTTAAGGTTGGCGACAAGGTTGCCATTGATCCGAATATATACTGCCAAAAGTGCTACTACTGCAAAAATGGCAAGAAGCAGCACTGCGAAAACCTTACTGCTATTGGCGTTAATCGGCACGGCGGTTTTGCCGAGTACAGCGTAGTGCCAGAAAAACAAGCCTTTCGCCTCGCAGATCATGTGGATCCTGAAGTGGGAGCAATGGCTGAACCCCTGGCCTGCTGCATTCACGGGATTGACCTGGCGCAAATCGAGTCTGGTTCCTCCGTTTGCATAATCGGGGGCGGTTCCATTGGACAGTTAATGGTTCAACTGGCTAAGTTAGCGGGGGCAGCCACCATTATCTTAAGCGAACCTGTAGCACTTCGCAGGGAGATTGCCTTGGCAAATGGGGCCAATTATGCCATTAACCCCTTTGAGGAAGAACCGGCTGAGGCAGTGCGCAAGATCGTCTCCCGGGGCGCAGATGTTGTTATCGAATGTGTCGGCAACACAGCCGCAACCACCCAAGCCTTCGAGGTGGCCGGTAAAGGCGCCAATATTGTGCTGTTTAGCGTTCCCAAGCCAGAAACTACATTTCCCCTAGATCTATTTAGTGTGTTTTCCAAGGAACTCAAGGTCGTAGGCTCCTTTATCAACCCCGATACACAGCAGAGGGCAGTAAACTTGATCAACGAGAACAGGCTGAATATCAGCCCTCTGATCACACATAGATATGATTTGGATGGGGTGCAAGATGCTATACTAAAGCAAATGGAAAACGACTCCATCAAGGTCATAGTCAAGCCTTGGTCCTAGAGACAGTGGGCTAATGGCGAGGGCAGGGCGGTAAGCGCGGATGGGTGGTAGGGTGAGTGGCTAGGCTGCATAAAGCTATGCCAAACAATTAGGTGTTCCCCTCGTTATGGTGGGCCTGGTGCTTAGTGTCAACCGCTGGGTCCGCCTCTTTTCTAACCCCTTGGCTGCTAGAACGCATTCGGCCCGTTCGGTATGTTTCAGTTCTCTTAGCCTCTGTGGGCGTTAGTTCTGCATAACAAGGACTTTTTCCTCACTCGTGGAACTAAATACGAGTGGTTTTTTTATCTACAAAGAAAAGGCGGCAGGGTGATGCAGATGGCAAGAATAACAGGGAGCTCCCAACTGGCCAAGTCTATCAACAGAGTGCTTTTGCTCCAAAACATTCGTAAATCGGGTGCGCTCTCCCGTACAGAGCTGGTAGAAGTAACCGGGCTAACATCAGGCACTGTTTCCAATATAACAAATGACCTAATAGAGGAAGGTCTGGTGGGGGTTAAAGGCACAGCAGGCTCAACGGGAGGGCGACCTCAAGTCTTGCTTGAAATCAACAACAATGCTCGCCTCGCCATAGGCACAAACGTTGGATCAACCAAGGTTATCTCAGTTTTGACTCGCCTCGATGGCAGCATTATTTCCCGTGCTGACTTGCCTATGGAGGGTACCTGGTCACTTGAACGACAGGTTCGGCAGATTGTCCGCAGCATTGCTGCTGTCTTCCCGCAAGCGGACGAACAAAAAAGTAAAGTCTTAGGTATTGGTCTTGGTATTCCAGGATTAT
>JAAYOM010000089.1 GCA_012520315.1 Bacillota bacterium
AGCCTGATCTTGCTGGGCTCAACCAGCATGGAAAGGGCGGTTTGGGCAGCTTCTGGCTCCGCGTAATTCAGCCTGTAAACCTTCATCCTCTCGCCGTCGGAGCTTACCGGGCTTCCCACAGCAAGGGTGGTGTCTGTAATTTCAACCCTCAGGGGCACCAGGTTCTGAATCTGCCGGATAATCTCTTGGGGATCCTGATTGCGCACATCCAGATGAAGTCTAGTAGTCTCCAAAGCAGGATCTGCGATCAGATTGAGCTCCATGGCGGCACTTAGGTCCTTGAAAATCTCCAAAAGAGATCTGGCGCCTGAATCATCGTCCGCTATTGCTTTTGGATTCTGTGAGCGTTCGAGGGCCAGGAGCAGCTCCTCAGCCTGATCCAAAGTACCTTTAGAACCCTGCAGCACCACAAGTCCCCCCTGGGGATGCACGTATACATCGGCAAGGGGCATCACCAGCCGGAGCGCTTCTTGAATCTCCTGGGCAGAAAGGGTATATACCTTCACATAACGGAGCTCCTTGCCCCCTAGGTTCTCAAACATCTGGGCGGTGGCCACAAGCAAAGTGCTGTTATCCAGGCGGTACTGATAGCCGCTTACGGTTGCGATCAGATCCAGAGCATCCGCAAAGGTCACATTCTTGAGCTGAAAGGTGCCCTTGCCTGTGACTTTCGGGTCAACTACAACGTTAAGTCCCTGGGCCTCGCCAAGGGCCTGGAAGATGTGGGCGTACTCCACCTCTTCAAAGCTTAAATCCAGCTCCTGGGCAAAAAGGCCACCGCTAACGGCGAGCAGAAGCAGGAATATTACACTGATAAATCCTAGTCCTTTTCGGGTGGTCATCGCTTTACCTCCCTAGCCGAATCGTAAAGCTGCGAGAATTCTGGACAAACTCCACTGCCCCAGGTTGAATCGCCTCTACCATCCAGCCCTGCAGCTCATCGCCGAGTTTAAGCATGGACGTCCATCCCTGGTATTCCACTAGGGCGATCATCTGGTCTGCACTGCTTAAAATGCCCTTCAGCACAAAGTCTGGGTAGTCGAACTCCCGCACTAATAAAATGACCTGCTCCCATTCCTCAGCTGTGGTCAAGCCTGTCAGCATACGGGTCTGCCCATTCCAGGCAAACTCACGGTGGGGGAACTTTTGCCGGACTGATTCCAAGAGCTGATCTCCTTCCGCATAAAGAAGGCTGATAGAACCGCTGACCAGCTGCTCTTCCGGTGCCCTAGGCTGGGCTGGGGCCACAGGCTGGGCCTGGGGAGCCGTCTGGGGCTTGGGACGCCTGCTCCCTTCCTGGTCATATTCCTGAATCACCTGTTCCGCAACTTCCAAGTCACTGGTTACACCATAGAGGATCACAAGATCCAGGTCGGCATCTACATAGGTACGAACGCCCGGCACCATCAGGGAAACCAGTTTTTGTGCATCCTCTACCGCCACATACCTGACAGTGACGAACTTCACGTCCTCGCTGCCGAACTCGGTCTTGAGGCGCTGTTCACTGGCCACAACCAAAGTGTTGCCGACTAGCTGGTAGCGGAAACCAGTGGTACGGGTGACTAAGTCCAAAGCCTCTTCCACCGTCAGATCATTGAGCACAAAGCTTACATCACCTTGAACAGACGGATCAACCAGCACATTGTACCCACCGAGCTGACCTAAGATTTGAAACACGTCGACCAATGGAGCCTGCTGAAACTCCATATTCACCACTTGACTGGCGAAAAGCGGAGCAGCAGCTGTACTTAAGAACAGAACCAAACAAACTGCCAGTACCAGCTTCCAACGTACATTCATCCTGTCAACCCCCTATAGCCAATTTTAGTTCTATACCATCTACAACCAGCGAAACTGAGTTCGCAGAAATGTCTGTCACCAAAGCCTCGCTGAGGCGATCACCCACCCTAATCCAGCTGCGCACTCCGGCACTGGTGACCAAAGCCCTGGTGTCCCCTTCGGTCTGCACAATGCCGAGCACACGCACATCGTCAGCAAAGAATTGGGCGATCAGGGCAAAGGGCCTGCCAAAGGCCTCCGCCCGCAGGCCCGCCGGTTCGACCTGGGACACATCTGGCAGGGTCAAAGAGGTGGTGGGGGCGTGTTCTAACACGAAGACCCTCAGGGCTGCTCCCACGTCCGCCATAAAGCGTCCTTTGCCAAAATAGCCGAGGGTCAGCCTGGTGAGCTGCAGTGACGGCAGAACCTCCTGCAG
Source organism: Bacillota bacterium (assembly GCA_012520315.1). Classification (GTDB taxonomy): domain Bacteria; phylum Bacillota; class Limnochordia; order Darwinibacteriales; family Darwinibacteriaceae; genus UBA5420. The sequence continues at coordinate 2,216 of JAAYOM010000089.1, forward strand.
GTGAATCAGATAGGAAAACAGCTGTTCACCTCCGTCCAGGCTCAACGCCAGGGAAATCACGCCCGCATCAGAATCTGGAATGGTCCGCACCGGAGTGTGATCCAAAACCGCAACCTGAACGTCATAGCTTTTGCCGAGGGTCTCCATGGCCTCCAGCACTTCTGCCAAGTCATACTGGGATGGGATCTGCCTGGAATAAAGTTCGAGGGTGGCCTCTGACTCCTGCAGCTTGGCCTGGAGCCCGGATCTTTCCTCCACGAGCCTAGTCAAGGACTCTTCCCTCTTGGCCACCTGTTCCAGTTCAAACTCGAGACGCTCAATTCTACCTTGAGTGGGCCGGTAAACTGCTAGAAATACAACTAGGGCGGCGATGTAAAAGCCTATCACGAGCAGTGTTTTCCACGTTATCTTTTCCCTAACGGAGCTGAGCCGCAGCACGTGCACCAACCCCCTCTATATTGATTTCAAAGACCAGAAAGCCGGTACGTTCCGCAGGTTCACTGGTAACCAAAGTCACTTCTTCATGACTCTCGTTGAGGATATTTATGTAATTAGTCAGTGCCAATCGTTCCCGGGTATAGCCTGTAAGATAGACACCATCCCCCTCCCAGCGGGCGGTTTCTATCCACAGCCCATGCACGGAGTGATTAAACACCATGGGAAGGAACCTCAAAGATTCGGGTATCTCCACAATCAGCTGCTGATAGCTACTGCCCCTGGCCTCCAAGGCGCTGACGTGCTGCCTTAAGGTAGTAACCGCCTGTACCTGGCTCTGCAGGAGATACTCCCTCACTAAGGCGTCGTCATAGGCAACTTGCAGCCGATTGGCTGTGGTTACTTCCAGAAACGTAAAGACGAGCACAGTGCCTAAGATGACTGCACCCAAAAGACCGACCAGAAACTCCCAGCGCACTTGGGACTGCCTCAGGGGCCTTTCTTCTTTGGGCAAGAGATTAATCTTCATCAGCTAACCCCCCTTAAGCCCAGGGCCAGGGCAGAACCGTAACAGCTGAAGCGGCCCGGCGGCAGCACTTCAAAGGTCAAGTTCAGCCTCTCCATTTTCCGCAAGGGCCGGACCGGCAGGTCCACTTCCCTTTGCAGCATTTCGCTCAAGCCCTTCAGATCGGCTAAGTCACCCAGGAGAATCAGCTCATCCAGCAAGGAGCTGAAGCTGCCGGCCCTTTCCTGGGCACGTACAAAGTCCAGGGTCTGCAGGACAGAGCCGATAAACTGCTGGACGGTAGCCCTCAGCACCCTTTTGTTCCCCGCACCTTCCAACAGCAGGTAATCCATGTCCTGGTTTTGGGTAAGGGAGACTGCCTCCTCCGCAGAGCACTCGAAGGCATCTTCCACGCCCCGCCTAAAGTGGGCTGCCCCTAAGGGAACCACCCGGTGAACCTTAAAGACTCCATTTGAGACCACAAACATCGTAGTCTGCTCGTCACTGATTTCCATAAAAACCCTGCGCCCGTCCTCTGCTAAAAGGTCTTTCCAGCCAAAGGCGGGAACATCAATTGCTTCCAAAGTCAGACCCGCATCCCTCACCGCATGCATATAAGGGAGGGCATTTTGCCTGGGACAGGCCACCAGCACCACTTCCAGCTCACTTTCGTTCTTGGAGCTGATAAAGTAATCATAATAAACATCCTGCAAAGAGAGGACTGAAAACCCGGCCAGTTCAGGCACTTCAAACTCCAGTGCCTTGTCGAGCTCCCGCTCCGGCATCAGAGGAAACTTGTGGGTCTTCACCGTAACCCAGGAACTGCGCAGTCCCAGTACGGCCGAGGTTGCCTTTAAATCATACTTATCCACCAAATCCTGCATCGCCTTGGCTAGATCGCCTGAATTGGCTACGCGGCCATCTTTCAGCGTCCCCGGCGGGAGCTGCATCACGCCTAAGTTGGAAACTGCATAGGAGCGTCCCTTGCGGGAGACTTCCGCAGCCTTAATTGCTGAAGAATCAATATCGATGCCTAAAACCCTTTTGGCCACTTTGACCACCCCCTAAATTGCCGAAACCATTTGCATCATCGGTAAGTAGACGGACATGAGAATGAAAAGTACAACGACACCCAAGACCAGCATCATCACAGGTTCCAAAAGCTTAGTAAAGCTGGCTACGGCAAAGTTAACTTCCCGATCGTAGTAGTCAGCCAGCTGCACCAGGACCGTTTCTAGGCTGCCCGTTTCCTCCCCCACCTGCACCATCTGCAAGAGCATAGTGGGAAACACCTTATGCTCCCGGAGGGGAACGCTAATGCCCTGCCCCCGTTCGACACCAAGGGTGGCTTGGCGCATGGCGTTTTTGATCACTACATTGTCCATCAGCCGCTCTAAAATCTGGAGGCTGCTCAGCATGGTAATGCCGCTGTCCAAAAGCAGGCTCAAAGTGCGGCAGAAACGGGAGAAAATCACCATCTTCTGCATCTCTCCCACAACCGGCAGCTTCAGCTGCAGAGCATCTTTCATAAAGCGGCCCGGCTTAGTTGTGATGTAGTATCTAAGCCCTATGACAATTGCGACGATAACTCCCACAACCACATACCAGCGACTGACCATCCAGTCCCGCCCGGCAAGGACCGCTAAGGTGATCGCAGGAATTTCCACGCCAAAACCGGCGAAGTTTCTGACCAGCATGGGCAAGACTGCAAAGAGCAATACCAAGACCATAATCAAGGAAACTGAAATGATAATTACCGGATACATCAATGCTTCAGAAATCTTTTTGCGGAGCTCATCTTCCCGTTCATAATAAATGGCTAAGCGATCTAAAACTTCAGGCAGAGAACCGCTCACTTCCCCCGCTTCCACGAGGTGAATAAACATATGGGGAAAGACTTTGCGATGCTTCTCCAAAGCTTTAGTAAAGGCAGTTCCGCTCGCCACATCAAGGCGCACTGTCTGCAGCACTTTGCCAAAGGCAGGATCAATGGCCTGCTCTTCCAAAAGTTCCAGCGCCTTGACTAAAGTTACTCCGGTGCCCAGCATGATTGCAAACTGCCGGCAGAAAATTGCCAGATGCTTGGCTCTGAGGTTCGCTCTCTTTTGAAAGAGGCTGACAGGTTCTTTAACTTCCTTAATGGAGGTGACAACCAGACCGTCAGTGCGGAGCTCCCGGGCGGCTGCGGTTTCACTTCCAGCCTGCACCACGCCGCTGACAACTTGTCCATATTGGTTGCGTGCTTTATAGGCAAACCGCATCATGAAACACCACCTACCCTATCCGCTCATATTCCCTGCGATACAAAACAGAATCATCAACCAATCCCTTGCGCACCAGCTCCTCAAAGGAATTGGTCATGGACTGCATGCCAAAGCGGGCTCCGGTTTCGATCATGGAAGGGATCTGATGGGTTTTCTCTTCCCGAATCATATTGCGAATGGCCGCTGTCCCCAGCATAACCTCAACTGCGGGAACCATGCCCTGGCCTCCCTTGGCAGGGAAGAGCTGCTGAGATACAACCGCCTCTAAGACTGTACTGAGCTGGATGCGGATCTGCTGCTGACTCTCGGGCGGAAACACATCGATCACCCGATCGATCGTCTTGGCCGCCCCCTTGGTATGCAGTGTGGAAAGGACCAAATGGCCGGTCTCTGCCGCTGTTAAAGCAATGGATATCGTCTCCAGATCGCGCATTTCCCCCACCAAGATCACATCCGGATCAGAGCGCAGGGCTGAGCGCAGTCCGGCGGCGAAGGATTTGGTGTCAATACCCACTTCCCGTTGATTGACCACACAGCCTTTGTGCTGGTGGAGAAACTCGATTGGATCCTCCAAGGTAATGATCACACCCTGCCGCTCCCGGTTGATAATATCAATCATGGAAGCGAGGGTAGTTGACTTGCCGCTGCCGGTTGGGCCTGTAACCAGCACCAAACCGTCCCTGAGATGGGCCAGGTCATGGAGAATCTCCGGCAGGCCGAGCTCTTCCAAGGGCTTAATCTCTGAACTGATAATCCGCATCGCCAGCGTCAAAGAACCGCGCTGCCTAGATAGGTTGCAGCGGAAACGCCCGACGCCTTTGATCCCATAGGAAAAGTCCATCTCGCCCTCACGCTTGAGCTCTTCGAGCTGATGATCGGTGAGGATAGGGTGGACCAGCTGCTCAATATCGGCCGGCAAGAGCCTGTCGCAGCCCTCGATGGGCCGGATGGCTCCAAACACCCTGAGAATAGGCGGTACGCCCGCAGACAGATGTAGGTCGGATGCTTGCCCCTCGATTGCAATTTCAACCAGCTGCCTGATATCCAAGTTGATTGTCACTCCTCCATGTCCACACTGTAAACTGTACGAATAATCTCATCAGCGGTGGTCTCCCCTGCAATCAGCTTTTCCAGAGCCGCTCCCTGCAGCGTGGTCATGCCAGATCTGAGGGCGATCTCCCACAGCTCCGCCTCGCCTGCGTTCGCCTCCACCGCCCGGCGCATTTCCTTGCTAAAGAGAAGCACTTCCCCAATGGCTGTACGGCCCCTGTAGCCAGACTCGCTGCACATGGGACAGCCCCTGCCTTGATAGACTGTGTCAGGGATCTCGCGGCCTAAAGACTCTAAATACCTGATCATCACTTGGTTTTCCAGCTTGACAGGGACTTTACAGTCAGCACAGATCGTACGCACCAGCCGCTGAGCTACAATCCCAATCAGCGTGGAGCTCAAGATATAAGGCTCAAGACCCATATTCACCAGGCGCGAAATGGTCGCCACTGCGCTGTTGGTATGCAAAGTAGATAGAACCAAATGACCCGTTAAGGCTGAACGGACTGCAATTTCCCCCGTCTCTTCGTCGCGAATTTCCCCCACCATGATCACATCAGGGTCTTGGCGCAACACTGTCCGGAGCCCAGTGGCAAATGTCAAACCTACCCTGGCATGGACCTGCACCTGATTCACGCCTTCTAAGAGGTATTCCACAGGATCTTCCACCGTCACAATATTTTTCTCGGGAGAATTCAGCCTGTGCAGGAAGGCGTAAAGTGTGGTGGACTTGCCGCTGCCGGTAGGACCGGTAACTAAAATAAGCCCCTGGTTAAGGCGGAGCATCTGCTCAATCTTCTGCAGATCTTTTGGGGCAAAGCCGAAGTCTTCCAGTTCCAGAAGATGGCTGGATTTATGCAGAAGCCTTGCGACAATTTTTTCCCCGTAAACGGTTGGCAAAGACGAGATACGCATATCGACCTCTTGATCGCCCAAGGTCATCTGAATGCGTCCATCCTGGGGCTTGCGGCGTTCAGTAATATCCAGGCCGCTCATAATCTTAATCCGGGAGTTCACATCACCCCGCAGATGCTTTGGAATCTCCATAATATCCCGTAAAATTCCGTCCACACGATAGCGAACACGCATACCGTGTTCGTGCGGTTCTAGGTGAATATCGCTGGCTTTCTGGGTAACGGCCTGTTCCAGAATTAAATTGGTCAGCCTAACCCCAGGGGCATCCCCTAAGTATTCAACCTGCTCCGGTTCTTCTGCAACCGCATCATCTTCGTAGCGGGAAATTAGCTCCCTGGCGCTTTGGGCAATGTTGCGCGTCCTGTGGAAGGCCTCTTCGATTTCCTCTTCTGTGGCCACAACAGGAGTAATAATCTTACCGGTCAGACGCTGCAGATCGTCCATAATGTTGATATCCAAGGGATCAGCCATCGCGACAACAAGAACTCCGTCCTGCATCTCAATGGGCAGGACGTGCTTGGAGATAATCACTGAGGCCGGAATCAAGTCCACAATTTCCGGCTCTAAATAACGTCTGGCCAAGTTCACACGTTCGATCTTCAGGTGCTCACTGAGGGCGTCAGTCACCTGACTGTCTGTTACAATGCCCAATCTCAACAAAGTCTGTCCTAAACGATCTCCAGTTCGCTTCTGCTCCTCTAAGGCCGCCGCGAGCTGCTGTTCTGAAAGTAATCCTTGCTCCATCAAGATGTCGCCAAGACGCTTGCGCACCTAAACCTCCACCTTCCTAGCAAAAAACCGGCATAAGCAAGAAGCCAGCCGGTTGCACTAGTAACTCCAAACAAGCCAAGTGCCCACATATAGCTTGTCCTTCCTCGTTTCTGCAAAACAAACAATAATTATGTTTAGGCAAGTGCCGCCTGAATGTAAAAAGAGCACTCCAAACGCTTTTTCTCCATTTCGCAGGCCAGCTCATCGGGTACTTCTCTACTGCCTGAAGACTGCATATTATGCCGATCGCAGCCGCCGCTGCAAAAATACTTAGCCCAGCAGGAGCGGCAAGCTGGCTTAGTCAGCACATGGGAATCTTTAAAGGAATCGGAAATTCCCATTGCCTCCAGCCCCTTCCAGACTGTGCCTAGCACCCACTCCGGCTCGCCCACAAATTGGTGGCAGGGATAAATCTCTCCCGAAGGGGCAACCGCCACATACTCATAACCTGCTCCGCAGCCGCTCAGCCTTTTGTAGAGGCACGGACCTTTGAGCAGCTCCACATTAAAGTGGAAAAAGTTAAAGCCCTCTCCCGCGCCCTGCCGCTCCAGGTAGAGTTCGGCCAATCGTTCGTATTCCTCTAAGATCCTAGGCAGATGCTCCGCTTGCAGCGAATAATCTGCTTCTGGATCTGCCACAACCGGCTCCATGGAAATCTGTGTAAAGCCTAAATCATGCAGGTGGGCAACGTCTTGGGAAAAATCAAGGTTATGCGCGGTAAAGGTGCCCCGCACATAATAGCTTTTCTCCCCCCTGCTCTGCACCAGCCTTTGGAATTTGGGGATCACAATTTCGTAGACAGAACCGCGGCTTGCCGCAGTCCGCCTCACTTTGTCGTTAACCTCTTTCCGGCCGTCAATGCTCAAAACCACATTGTACATATGCTCATTGATAAAGTCATCAATTTCCGGTGTCAGACCGAGCCCGTTAGTTGTGATCGTAAAGCGAAAGACCTTGCCGAGTTTTTCCCCTTCTGCCTTGGCATATTCCACAGTCCGGCGAACAACATCCCAGTTCATCAGGGGCTCTCCGCCGAAAAAGTCGATCTCCAGCTGCCTGCGATGTTTTGAGTTCGTCAGCAGGAAATCCACGGCAGCTTTAGCCACCTCAAATGACATCAGCTCCCTTGCACCCTTGAAATCGCCAGTGGATGCAAAGCAATAATCACAGCGCAAGTTGCAGTCATGGGCCACATTCAGGCAGAGAGCCTTGACCACTGTCTCAGGCCTTGGCGGCGCTTCGGTCAGATCAGAACTGAAGAGTAGACCTGCCTCGGCCAGGGCGAGAATTTCCTCCCCTAACCCGGATTGTGCGTTCAATTCTAAGTAAGGTGCTAAGTCATTAAGATTCTGAACACTTTCACTAGCACACACTGCACGAATCAGGGCCAAAGCCTGATCATCTACGACATGTACTGCACCTGAGTTGCCGTCGACTACGAGATTATGTCCTCCCTGCTGAAATGCATGAACACAGGTTTTGTCCAGCAACAAATTACCTCCTATGTGCACCGCAGTCAGCTGCTAGCGCTCGCAGGCCTGGTTGCCGACGGTACAGGAGGTTTTGCACGCGGACTGGCAGGATGTTTGGCACTCGCCGCAGCCGCCTGTTTTGAGCGTATCCTTTAAGGACATCCCGCTTAGTGTACGAATATGTTTCTTTTTCATGAATCCATCCCTCTTTCTTCCTACTCACTCTACCATAAAACGAAAACATTGAAAACATTTTCTTGGTAATAATAACAATTTTATTTGAGCATGATGTCATCTTCGGTGTGGCATTATTTTTCTACGCATACCCCCGGAACTCCTGCATTGCATCAACTAAATTTACCCATTTTTGCAGGATATTCCAATGTTCGCCACGTATAGGGTAAGTATCGAACTGAA
>JAAYOM010000017.1 GCA_012520315.1 Bacillota bacterium
AAAGGAACCTTCTCTGCCAGGCACCTGCCTTGCCTTTGGCGTTTGTCTTGGTTGGATCGGTTGAATGGGTAAGCCCTGAGGAACCTTAAACTGTTGACTCATCTGTCACTCCCTCCCTGATGGCTACGACCTCATCAAACCCATAGAGTTTACCGCCTACCATAATCTGAGGCCAGCCTTCTTTAAACTGTACACCTGTGACTTTGCCGATGATGCTCTCACCATCATGTGTGGACAGTTCTACCTGTTTACCAATCATCCCGGTCGCCTGTGCCAAGGAAGTCAGTTTCTGCTGGGCCAGCATCAGATCGCTCATTGTGGTATTGAGGTTCTGCATTTGTTCTAAACTGCTGAACTGGGCCAGCTGTGCTATGAATTCTTTGTCTTCCACCGGATTGATTGGGTCTTGGTGCTTGAGCTGAGTGATAAGGAGCTGCAGAAATTGGTCTTTCCCTAAGGCACTAGGGTCACGCTCAATTCCTTCCCTTTGTCTCATCAGCTCTGCCACACCGCCAACCGTGTTTACATACAAGCCTTTCACCTCCTTACACCCTGACATCTACCTGATTCCAGATACTTCTGCCTAAATAAGCTTTGTCATGCCCGGATGCGGACATTTTTGCCAAGCGTCTTTGAGCATTTCGCCCAGGCTGCCTTGGACTGGAGTGTCCCTGTTCTTCTGACCTCTCATTTCCAAAGCCAATGCTCACACTGACGTCACTTATTTGTGTCCCATGATTTTGCAGAGCGGTCTGCAGCTGTGGGAGCTGGCTTGCGATAACTTCACGCACCGCCTGGCTTTCTACCACAAACTCTGCCATCATAATGCCCCGCTCCATAGACAGCCTAATCTTCAACTCACCGAGGTGATCAGGTTTGAGCTGAATCCGCACCTCAGTCCGTTCCTCCTGCACAATGGTCTCCATCGTCTGAACCAGCTTGGGGAAGAGATTTTCTTTGTCCGCAAAGTCCAAGACTTCCCGAATAGGCGTTTCGACCTTTGCACCTTCCACATCTGCTTCAAATGGCTTGAGATCCGCCGGCGACACCATTTCATCTTCCACCTGAGCCGACCTTTCCCTTATGGGAGCTTTCAGATCAGTCCGTGCCTCGTCTGTGAATTTTCCGCGTGGAGATTCGAGCCTGCTACTCTTTTCTCTCGCTGTGACTGGTGCCAAGTGAACGTCCTCCTGAGTTTCTGGAACTGTAGCCTGATCCTCGGGAACCTCCCTTGTTTCACCAACCTGTGCGGTTTCCCCGACAGTAGCCCTTGGATTCTCCCAGACAGAATCTTCAACATCATCTGTGGCAGGCGGCTGCGTTACCGCCGTCTCTGGTGAAATCCCGGTTCTGACCCACTCTTCAACGACGATCTGTTCACTTTCCTGAATATTCCCAAGCGCCTCGGCATTTGCAGTGACTAGCAGTTCCGGGTGCATAATCGTCTGTTCCTCTCCCCTGGCCGCTGTGTTCTCTCCGGGCAGGGACTGTCGATCTTTCACCCTTAACGGCTTCAACTGTGCCTCAAGTGCGTTCCTAACGAGGGAAAGACCCTGACTTGGTGCTCCTAATTCCGAGGAAAATAGCTCTACTCCGTGTGCCGCTTGACTATCAAATTCCGTCCGCAGATCTGTCGGTTCAACATTTGGTGGTTTTGCTTCTACTGCCTTGATTTGCTCTAACTCTAGAGGCATTGAACCCGGTATTCTTGCCTGCCTTAGCTCCGGCTTCGCCTGTGTTCCTTGTTCTGCTCCGGTGGGCACTGGTTCAGGTAGTATTTCCGCCAGTATTGGTTCCACTGTTACAGTCCGCTCAGGCAGCCTTGACACAACCTGTCCAAGGACTTCTTCTGAGACAAGGGGCTCTGTTGGCTTCACCGCCATCTCACCTGCCTGTTTCCGGTGTTCAAACGGTTGAGCCGAGACAGTCTCAGCTGTCAGTCTGACCTGCTGGGGCTCAGTAACTGCCACTGTAATCGTAACTTCAGCTTTCTCTGTCACATCCAAAGGGATGTTCTGCTCAGTCGCCGGTGCAAAAACTGACGCAAGAGAAATCATGTGGGCTGCATCCTTCTTGGGCTGTTTCTCTTGGGAAATTGCTTTCCTCTCCGGTTCCCCTTTTGGTTCCTGAGACTTCTGCACCTGTCCTAGCTGCTTGGTAAGCACTGCTTCGAAGTCACTGCCAGAGTGCATTTCAGCTTTGCCGCGCTGGGGTGCCGTCTCAGTTTGAGACTCAACACTCTCCAGGCCAAGCTGGGCGAATAGTATTGGTCCGATATTTCTCACCTCCTTTCAAGCAGTATTCCAGCTATTCACTGGCGGTGGCCAACTGCTTGCTTAAGGCCACTGCCAGGTCAGTTGGCAACTCCGTTAAAACAAGTGCTGCATCTGCCATATCCATGCTTAAGAGGACATCGAGAATTAGTTTTTGCTCTAGCTTAGCAAGAATTGGTGCGGCTTCTTCCGGCCCCATTTCAGTGTATAGGGCAGCTAGGGTTTGCACACTTCTTAGCTGTTCCTGCTCCGCTGCAAGCTTTTCTGCGGCCTGGTCAATACTGGCTTCCCGTGCATCTAGCTGCTGTTTCCTCTGGTCGAGCTGCGCCTTTTCCCCTTGGAGAGCGGCCTCTTGCTCCTCCAAAGCAGCCATTTTTTGCTGCAGTTCATCAACTTGGGCTGAAATCCACTGTTCAGCGTCCTGGCCGATGGCATAAAGCTTAAGATGGGGCTCGATCCAGCCAATTTTCATGCCCACATCCCAAAACAGGGCAGGGGCATCAATTACGCCTGTCACCGCAAAAATGCTGAAGGCTGCTATAATTGCAATAATAAGTAGTACGATCACCAAAATCCATTTGCGCACAGAAGTACCTCCCTAACTCGGCAGATGCGAACGCATATCATCCAAGACCTTTTGTTCCTTTTGCAGCTGCTCCTTGACCCA
>JAAYOM010000090.1 GCA_012520315.1 Bacillota bacterium
CGGAAAATGTAGCCGCCGATCTAGGCGACATTACCAATATTCCTGGCAGGACTTACATCTCCGAGTTTGTCAACCTCGGCAAAATGGACGGCAAACAGGTTTATGTCCCATGGATGCAGGCTACCTATGTCATGATGGCCAACAAACAGGCCCTCGACTACCTGCCCGAAGGTGCCGATCTGAACGCACTCACCTATGCCGAGCTGCTTGAATGGGCCAAGATTCTCCAGGAGGAAACAGGCGGGCCTAAACTCGGATTGCCTGCAGGGCCTAGCGGCCTGTTCGGCAGAATGCTGCACGGCTACTTGTACCCCTCGTTCACCGGCTATCAAGTGCAGGCGTTTAACACACCTGAAGCTGTAGAAATGTGGGAGTACCTAAAAGAGCTGAACAAGTATGTCCATCCGAGCTCAGGCATTTGGGCAGCCATGAGTGATCCTTTGCTCTTTGAAGAAGTCTGGCTGGCCTGGGATCATACCGCGCGCCTCACTGCAGCTGTGCGCGAGAACCCCGACAAGTTCATCGCCTTCCCTGCACCAGCCGGCCCAAAAGGCAGAGCCTTTATCACGGTTCTCACTGGAATCGGCATCACCGCAGGTTCGCAAAACTTCGATGAGGCTATGGAATTGATTAAGTACATCACTTCCCCGGACGTGCAGGTACAGGTTCTAGAGGGAACCGGCTTCTTCCCCACCACCCTAGAGGCAGTAGATCACATTCCTGAGGGTCCAGAAAAAATCTTGGCCTCAGCTGTCAGCAGCCAGGCTGATTCACCTGACGGGATTGTCTCACTGCTCCCGGTAGGGCTCGGTGGGCGCACCGGGGAGTTTGTCCCGCTCTACCTTGACACCTACCAGGCAATCGTTGTGATGAACAGACCAATTCAAGAAACACTAGATGCCCAATGGGCACTGCTGAAAGATCTGTTTGAATCTATGGGTGCGGAGTATCCAAATCCGTAAACCTTCTCACTGATGGGTCGGGAGGCATCTCCCGACCACATCTGAACTAGGGGGTATCACAGATGTCATTATTTAGGAAAATTCCTCTCCCCATCTTGCTGTTGTCACCAACGCTGATCTTCTTGACCCTGTTCTTTGTGATTCCGCTGATCCAAGTGTCTGGTCTGGCCTTTCAGTCCCAGGACAGCGTGTTTACACTGAGTAACTTTGACCGCATGGTCAGCGACATCTATTTTGACGGCGCCCTGAGGAACACGATTATCCTGCTGGTGCTGATTATTCCTGTCCAGCTTGTTCTGGCGTTTTCAGCAGCCCTCATTGTCAACCAGCGATTGCGCGGATCCACATTTTTTCTTTACATCTACGCAATTCCCTTGGGTATATCTGACTTGGCGGCAGGTTTGATCTGGCTGTCCATTTTCACGGAACGGGGCTACCTAAACAGCATCCTGCACAACTTCGGCATTTTAGAACGGCCCATGATTTTCCTCTCCAGCATGACGCCGAAATGGATGATAACCGCAATCGTCCTGACAGAAGTCTGGCGGGCTACACCTCTGGTGATGGTCATCCTCCTCTCAGGCCTGCAGATGATCGCCAAGGACTATACTGAAGCGGCAGAAACCTTTGGCTGCACCTGGTGGCAAAAAGTGCGCTATGTCATTTTGCCCTTGCTTAAGCCAAGCATCCAATCTGCTCTGATCATGCGGACTATGCTGGCATTTCAGATGTTCGGCCCCATCCTGGTCTTGGCCGGCCGCCAGCTGCCCGTTTTTGCATCTGAATCCTACTACTGGTACACCACAGTCAGAAATCCGCGGGTTGCTGCAGCCTACGCCTTGATGCTGATGGCGCTGTCGCTGATTGCCACCTTCCTTTACCTTTTGTTCCTGCGTACTAAGGATGAGCAAGTGGGGGTGATGTAAGTTGCGCTGGAAGAAGGTTGCTTTTTATGCCGTTGCCGTGCTGTTTGCGATCTGGACCATCATGCCCATCATCCTGATCGCGCTGGCTGCACTGACGCCAAGGCAGGAGCTGTACTCCTGGCCTCGCCAGTTTATTCCCGAGAACATCTCACTAGAGAGCTTCAGGTTTTTCGTCAACTCCCATGGGGTACTGGCCTCAACGGTTAGAAGCGTGGTTGTTGCTGTTGCCACCGTCTTTGTCGCCCTGCTCGTGGGCGCACCGGCTGGGTATGCTCTGGCCCGCTTCCGGTTTAGAGGCAAAGAAGCATTTAGAATCGGTATACTGATGACCAGAATGTTTCCCACGTCGCTGCTGGCGATCCCGTTGGCGGTAATCTATCTTAAGACAAATATTTACGACACTATGGGCGGACTCGCCTTAATGCACGCCGCACTGGCGATGCCCTTTGTGGTGCTGGTAACATCGAGCCTGTTCTTGAAGGTCCCCTATGATCTGGAAGAAGCAGCTATGACACTTGGCTGCAGCCGGATAGGAGCCTTTATTCGGGTAAGCCTTCCCCTGGCTTTACCCAGTCTTGTGGCTGCCGGCATCTACACTTTCGTCCTATCCTGGAATGAGGTATTCGCATCGGCGGTACTGACCGTACACAACCGGACACTGCCTGCCCATATTATCAGCACGCTGAACGTCTCGCCTTTGAACTTCAAGTTTGCAGGCGGATTCTTCATGATTATCCCTGCACTGATCTTTATCTTCGTAGTGCGTCGCTACCTGCTTTCTATGTGGGGGGTAGCGATCAATAAATAAGCGGATTGGAGGGTAGACCATGGCAGAAGTACGACTGGAAAGTGTAACGCGACGTTTTGGCAGCGTGGTTGCTGTTGACAATGTCGACCTTAGGATCAAAGACAAGGAGTTCATGGTTTTCCTTGGACCCAGCGGCTGCGGCAAGACCACCACACTACGCAGCATCGCAGGCCTGGAAAAAATTGATGCTGGCCGAATCTTCCTCGGCGATCGAGATGTCACCGACCTTCCCCCGGGACAGCGCGGAATTGGGATGGTCTTTCAGAGTTATGCCCTGTTTCCCCATATGACTATTGCGGACAATATTGGCTTTGGCCTAAAGATCAAAAAAGTTCCTGCGGCTCTCAAGGCTGAACGCGTTCGCAAAGTTGCAGAACTGCTTTACCTCGACAACCTTCTGGACAGATATCCCGGCCAGCTCTCGGGCGGCCAGCGGCAACGAGTGGCGGTAGCCCGGGCGCTTGTGATCGAACCTACTGTCCTTTTGATGGATGAGCCCCTCAGCAACCTGGATGCGCTCTTGCGCATGCAGATGCGGGCTGAGCTGAAAAAACTCCATCACTCCATCAACGCCACCACTATCTATGTCACACACGATCAGGTGGAAGCTCTCAGCCTCGGTGATCGCATCGCGGTGATGCGTGACGGCAAGATCGTCCAATGTGATGTTCCGATGGAGATCTATGACAAGCCTGCTAACGTGTTTGTTGGAAGTTTCATCGGCAACCCGCCCATGAACTTTATCAATGGGGAAATAACCAGCAAGAACGGAACACTCACTGTTCAGGGACAGGGGTTTGCCATCACGCCGGATCAGAAATGGTCCAGGCCTCTGGCTAATCACAGGCAGGTGATCTTGGGCATTCGCCCTGAGAATTTCGGAGTTCACTTCCAAGAGCCCAGCGACAACCCCAATGCTGCGCAGGCCCGAGTGGAAGTTGTGGAGCTTCTGGGCAATCTAAAGCTCCTAACCATGGATCTGGCAGGCAGCGTACTGAAAGTATCTGTGGAACCGGGCACCCCGGTCAACTCAGGCGAGA
>JAAYOM010000018.1 GCA_012520315.1 Bacillota bacterium
AACATCAATGGCCGGATAATGATTCCTTTCCGCCAAAGAGCGGCTCAGCACAATATGTCCGTCAAGAATGCCCCGGACTGTGTCACTGACAGGTTCATTCATATCATCGCCTTCAACCAGTACTGTGTAGAAGGCGGTAATGGTACCTGACCGGCCCGGGCCTGTCCGTTCCAAGATGCGGGGAAGAAGTGCAAATACAGAAGGTGTGTAGCCTCGAGTTGCAGGCGGTTCACCAGTGGCCAGGCCTACTTCCCTTTGTGCCAATGCCAGCCTGGTTACGGAATCCATAACAAACAGGACGTCCAGGCCAAGATCCCGGAAAAATTCGGCAATCGTAGTGGCTACCATAGCCCCCTTAATGCGAACCAAAGCGGGCTGATCTGAAGTAGCAACCACAACGACAGAACGGGCCATTCCCTCGGGGCCCAAATCCCTTTCTAGAAACTCCCGAACTTCCCGGCCCCGCTCACCAATGAGGGCGATCACATTCACATCAGCTTCAGTATTGCGGGCCATCATACCTAAAAGGGTACTCTTGCCAACTCCGCTCCCTGCGAAAACACCAATTCTCTGCCCTCTGCCGCAGGTTAAAAGTCCGTCAATAGCGCGAACTCCAACCGAAAGGGGAGCTTTGATCCGTTGGCGCTCCAGGGGCTTAGGGATTCTGCCCTGAGCTGAAAGATACTTAGTGACCGGAACATAGCCTTTGCCGTCCATGGGCTGTCCTAAGCCGTCAAGGACCCTGCCGAGGAGCTTTTCGCTGACAGGAACCATAAGGGGCGACCCTGTAGCTGTAACCAAACTGCCCGGTCCAACCCCTGTTAAGTCTGAGAGGGGCATCAAAAGTACCTTTTGATCCCGAAAACCGACTACCTCGGCTGGAATGCCCGGCCCGCTGCGGGGCTGAATCAGACATAGATCACCAATATTTGTAGTCGGACCTATGGACTCGATGGTAAGCCCCACCACTTGGTTCACTCGCCCGCTATGAATAATATCGTCGATGCGTGCCAAGTAGTTCTGGTAATGCG
This sequence comes from Bacillota bacterium, assembly GCA_012520315.1. GTDB lineage: Bacteria > Bacillota > Limnochordia > Darwinibacteriales > Darwinibacteriaceae > UBA5420. The sequence continues at coordinate 1,032 of JAAYOM010000018.1, forward strand.
CCACTCGGGGCGTCAGATCGTCAAATTCCCTCATCATAGAGCACTTCCATCAAACTCTTGCCCAGTTTTCCCAGGCGCTTCTCCAAACGGGCATCAATGCGGCCGTTTTCCGATTCAATAAGGCATCCGCCTTGGCCTAATGTCATGTCCTGCTCGAAAGTGATCTTGGTGCGAGCGGCCAGGCGAAGACTCTCTTCCCGTTCTTCCAGCAAGGAAAAATCGATTGGGCTTAAGTACACCGTTATTTCACCCACTGTTCCCAAGGCTTGCAGAGCCTCGTCAATTATAGGTCTCAGCCAGGATACATCATTTTCGACACTCTTCCTGACTATTTTATCGGCAAGAAGCAGGCTGAGCTTTAGACAGTCCTCTTCCAGGGCAGCCAGACCGCGGGCACGGAGCTCTGCTCCTGCCTCAACTGTCTCCTGGAAAAGTTCCAAGAGGCTTTGTGCTTCCTTAAGGGCCTTGGCCTCCCCATCCTCCAGTCCTTCCTGGTAACCTTGTGCGTAACCTTCTTCTTTTGTTTTCAGACGCAAAGATTCAATCTCTTCTTCGGCCTGCTGTAAACAGAGCTTGGCCTTTTCTTCAGCTTCCCTGACAATCTCTTCCGCCTGCCGCTTAGCATCAGCAATCAGGTTTGATGCATCTAAGATCGTACCGTCCGGGAAGCTGGCGTCATCTTTCTCGAGGGGGATGGCGGGAATTACGGTGTCGGCATCGTCTGTGACCAGTACCTTTAACTCGGCAGCCTTAATCACTCTAGACAATCACCTCGTCCTCCCCTCCGCGTGCGATAATAATTTCGCCCGTATCTTCTAGACGGCGAATTGTAGCCACGATTTTCTGCTGCGTTTCTTCAATGTCACGCAGACGGGCAGGCCCCATAAATTCGATATCTTCCTGCAGCATCTGGGCAGCCCGTTTGGACATGTTCTTGAAAATGCGGGATGAGACCTCTTCGCTGGCGGTCTTCAGCGCCAGAGCCAGGTCTTTGGAGTCCACCTCACGCAGTACTTTTTGAATAGAGCGATCGTCGAGAATGATGATGTCTTCGAAGACAAACATCCGCCTGCGGATTTCTTCGGCCAGCTCAGGCTCTTCTTCCTCTAGGGAGTCAATAATGGTCTTCTCGGTAGCGCGATCAACCATGTTCAGAATATCAACAGTGGCTTCAATCCCGCCTGCCATCGTATAATCCTCTACAACAAAGGCAGAAAGACGCTCTTCCAAAGTACTTTCAATTTCCTGCAGCACCTCTGGGGTGGTTCTGTCCAATTTGGCGAGGCGCCGGGCCACATTTACCTGCAGCTCGGGACTTAAGGCAGACAGAATTAAGCCTGACTGCTCAGGATCTAGATAGGCCAGGATCAACGCAATTGTTTGGGGGTGCTCGTTTTGAATAAAGTTTAACAGCTGGGTTGCATCTGTCTTACGCGCAAAGTCAAAGGGCCTCACCTGCAAAGAAGCAGTTAGGCGATTAATGATATCGTCAGCTTTTTGAGGACCCAGGGCCTTTTCGAGCAGCTCCCGCGCGTATTCAATGCCGCCATGTTCAAGATATTCCCTAGCCACAACAAGTTCATAAAATTCTTCCAGAACTGCATCTCTGTGTTCGGGCTGGATCCGTTTTAAACTCGCTATTTCCAGAGTTAATTCTTCGATCTCTTCCTCTCTAAACTGCTTAAAGACGAGGGACGAAATCTCTGGATGCAGGCTAACCAGGAGTATAGCCGCCTTCTGTTTGCCGCTCATTGTTCGAGCTCTCATCTCCAGACCCCCTAATCATCAACTAGCCAAGTTCTCATGAGCAGTGCTACCTCTTCAGGCTTTTCTTCTGCCATTTTTTCAATCTGTTTACGCATATTGAGGCGCTCCCGCTCTTCCGGTGTCAGTTCCCGTTCAGGCAGTTCGTCGTCATCGACAGTTATATCCAAACTGGCTGCTACCGGGATCTCTCCCTGCTCAGGCTTTCTCCTGCGCAGAACCACAAGAAGCAGGGCAATCAAGAGTAAAACACCCAGGGCAATCACCCAGTAAATGGGGATGCCTGCCGCGACTTCGATAACGGGAAGTTCCGAGCCAAAGGGACTCTCCTCAAAGGGGACGCTGGCCACATAGATGCTGTCTCCCCTATCGAGGGTTAAGCCGGTTGCCCGGGCCACAGATTCCTCAACAGAGGCCAGCTGTACAGGGGTTAAATCCCCATTGATCCAGACGGATACTGCCAGATTGGTCACTTGTCCCGGCAGAGTTGTGGTCCATGTTTCCGTTCTGTTTAACTCATAGTTGGTTGTGTCTTCCCTGCGTTCCCACTCGGTGGTTCCTCCACCCTGTTCCAAAAAAACATAGCCGGGCACATTGGAGTCAACTCCAGGCACGCCTCCGGCCCCGGTTGATGTTCCGGTGTAAGTTTCTTCAAAGCTCTGGGTGCTTCGCACTAACCCTTCCCCTCGATTGATGGGCGAAAAAGTTTCGTTGTACTGTTCAAAATGGGCAAAATCCAGGACCGCATTTACGCGTGCGACTACATTGCCATAGCCGTAGAGCCTTTCTAACATAGCAACGACGCTATTTTCCAACTGCTGTTCATAGCGCCACTGCATCTCAAAGCGGTCGGCAACCTGGCTGCCGAGATCCATAATTGACGGAGAGTTCAACACGGTGCCCCGGGAATCAACAATCGTTACATTCTCGGGAATCAGTCCTTCCACACTGGTAGCCACCAGGTTAGCTATGGCCCTGACCTGACCTGAGGTCAGCTGGGCGCCTGGCTTGAGCTGCAGCAGCACCGATGCGGTGGCGTCCTGGCTCTCCTGCACGAACAGGGAACGCTTAGGCAGCACAATATGTACACGGGCATCTGCTATTTCCTGAATCTGCCTGATAGTGCGGGTCAGCTCTCCCTGCAGGGCCCATTGGTAACGGAGTTGGCGATCGGCCTCTGTCTCCCCTAATCTGGTAGTGTTAAAGATCTCAAAGCCTACTACCCCGCCTGTGGGCACACCAGAGGTGGCCAGCGCTATTCTGGTCTCAAAGACCTCCTCTTCAGGCACCCAGACAGCGGTGCCCCCGTCTGTCAGTCGGTAGGGTGTTCCCCGCTCCTGCAGTGCGGAAACAACAGCCCCCGCATCTTCAGGACCCAATCCCGAAAAGAGAACTTGGTATTCGGTACGGGAAAAGATCCCCAGAAGAACCAGGGATAGAAAAACACCCAGGACAAACACACCGACGCCCACTTGCATAGGACGGGACAATTTACCCCAGGTCTCTTTAATTGACTCGAGAATATTGTTCATCGTTCACCCACCTAGCTACACTTGCATGCGCATGATTTCCTGATAAGCTTCCAAAAGTTTGGTTCGAATCGCCATCGTGAGCTGCAGGGCTAGATTGGCCTTTTCTGCAATAATCATGGCATCATGAAACTCGATATCTCCCGTAAGCAGCTGGGCCAAAGCTACATCGCCCTCCTGCTGCAGGATGTTGACTTCATTTAGCGCTTCACGCAAATGACTCTGAAAATCATGGCCTGCCGGCTTGGCTTGTCCAAGTTGAGACGCCCGAGGCGTGTTTAGAACATTCATCTGCACTTTCATTCCAATTCTCCTCTCCCAGGACCGCAGAGCTAACGTCCGATTTCCAAAGCCCGCTGGGCCATAGCTTTCGCCGAATTTAACGCAGCAATGTTGGCTTCATAGGCCCGTGTAGCAGTGATTAAGTCAACCATCTCCCTGACGACATGCACATTGGGCATCTCGACATAGCCGTCGGCGTTGGCATCGGGATGCTGGGGATCGTAGACTAACCGCGGCGGAGTCGGATCGCTCACCACTCCCACGACACGGACTCCCTGTCCCTGCCCAGAACTGTGCATGGGACTTAACCCTCCATGCATGGTTTGATCCAGAATTGGGGCGAAGACCGGTACCTGGCGGCGATAAGGGCCGCCTTCCGCTGAGCGCGTCGTATTCGCGTTAGCCAAGTTGTTCGCAATTGTGTCCATGCGCAAACGCTCAGCAGTCAAACCAGAAGCTGAAATTTGCAGCGCTTTAAAGATGCTCATAACCTACCTTCTCCCTTCTCCGATCACAGTGCGCAGCTGTCCAAGCTTGCGGCTGACCGCATCTGTAAGAGACTCGTAATAGAGCTGATTTTCCAATAACAACACTTGTTCCCGATCCGGATCCACGTTGTTTCCATCATTCCGCATTGTAACCGAGTTGTCTTGGACAACTGCAAAAGGTGCTGTGCCGCCGCCCCTGCTCGCACCCGGCAGATGCCGGTGGTTTGTCCTGGCTAATCTGGGATGCTGCCATCTGGCCATCTCCCGGGCAAACCTGGTGTCCATTGTCACATCCGAACGCTTAAATCCCGGTGTATTGAAGTTTGCTAAGTTGTTACTCAAGACATTATGACGTAAAGTAGCCTTGTTCAAACCTAAACCTAATTGATCAACGAGCTTAAACACAAGGCAGACCTCCCTGCTCGTTCGTTAATAATAGCGAGAAACACTATCTTTTTCAACTTCGACAAAACCCGAAGAAGTCCTGCCATAAATCCCCATCAGAATTAAAGAAGGGAAGAGTTATAGTACCCCTTCCCCCTGATATCTATCTATTTCACAACAAAGCCCTTGTTTCCTGCACGTTTTGTACCTTTTCTCGAAAAATATCGAATTGCTTACAGAATGTAACGTGTCAGATCCTGATTCTGCGCCAACTCACCCAGCTTTTCCTGGACGAAGCCGGCATCCACTGTCACTTTGGAGCCGGCAGTACTCTCGAAACTCACATCTTCCAGCAAGCGTTCTAAAATGGTGTGTAAGCGCCTGGCCCCAATATTTTCGGTGGTGCGGTTCACTTCCTCGGCAATTTCCGCAATCGCCATAACTCCGTCCTCAGTAAACACCAAATCCACACCTTCGGTCCCTAAAAGCGCAGTGTACTGCCTAGTCAAGGAGTTATGCGGTTCTGTCAGGATGCGGGCAAAGTCCCCGGCCCTTAGGCTCTCCAGGTTAACCCGAATTGGAAAGCGGCCCTGCAGCTCAGGAATTAAGTCTGCAGGTTTGGAAACATGGAAGGCCCCTGCCGCAATGAACAGGATGTAATCAGTTCTCACCGGTCCTGCCTTGGTGATCACTGTGCTTCCTTCAATAATCGGGAGAATGTCCCGCTGAACCCCTTCCCGGGAAACATCAGGCCCTCCGTGCTTTTGGGAGCCGGCAATCTTATCAATTTCATCGATAAAGACTATTCCCGACTCTTCCACCAGGGCTACAGTTTCGACATTGACTGCATCCATATCCAAAAGCTTGGTTGCTTCTTCCTGGAGCAGGATTTCCCGTGCCTCTCTCACTGTAACAGTGCGTTTTTGAGTCTTTTTCGGCAGGAGATCCCCCAGCATTTCCCTGAAGTTTGCCCCCAAATCATCCATGCCTGAACCAGTCATCATATCCCAGGCCGAAGCAGGCTGTTTTTCCACCACGACCTCCACCATGCGCTCCTCCAGTTCACCTAGGCGCAGCAGCTTGCGGATCTGCTCCCGCTCGCTTTTCAGCTTCTGGTCGTCATCTTCCTGGTGAGTCTTGGCAGTCTCCGACGTCTGGGTCAAACCCCACAGCAAATCCATGGGGTTAAGGGGAGCTGCCGGGGGCGGACCCGGCACTAACAGTTCTACCAGCCGCTGCTCCACCAAATCCTCAGCCTTTTGCTCCACCTGTTTGATCTTTTCCGCCTTGACCATTCTCAAAGCGACATCCGTCAGCTCCCGAATAATTGAATCCACGTCACGCCCCACATAGCCCACTTCAGTGAACTTGGTTGCTTCAACCTTAACAAAAGGGGCATGGGCAATGCGTGCCAGCCGCCTGGCAATCTCGGTCTTACCTACACCAGTAGGTCCGATCATTAAAATGTTCTTGGGCAGAATCTCTTCCCGCAGATCAGCAGGCAGGCGCTGACGCCGATAACGATTGCGCATGGCAATGGCCACAGCCCTCTTGGCCTCGTCCTGCCCGATAATGTAACGATCAAGTTCAGATACAATCTCCTTCGGTGTCAATACCATCATATCGCCCCTTAAACTCTATGGAAGTTCCACAATGGAAATGCGATTATTTGTGAACACACAGATCTCTGAGGTAATGCGCAGAGCCTCCAGGGCAATTTCCCTGGCGCGCAAAGGAGAGTGCTTAAGCAGGGCGAGGCCTGCAGCCATGGCGTAAGAACCTCCCGATCCTATAGCCAGCACTCCTTCATCGGGCTCAATTATGTCGCCTGAGCCGGAGATAACCAGGGTAGAGCGGCGATCCGCCACCAGCAGCAAGGCTTCAAGCTTGCGCAGATATCGATCTGTCCGCCACTCTTGGCCCATTTCTACTGCCGCCCGCACTAACTGGTTCGAATGATCCTTCAGTTTGCGCTCGAACATCTCAAAAAGGGTAATGGCATCGGCAGCGGAACCGGCAAAACCTGCGAGAATCTGACCGTCAGATAAGGTGCGCACCTTGGTGGCTCCGTGTTTGATCACCGTCTTTTCGCCCAAGGTGACCTGTCCGTCTCCGGCTAGAGCCACCTGACCGTCCTTACGCACCGCAATAATAGTAGTAGAGCGAATGTTCACGCAGACGTCCCCCTTGCTAAGCTCGCGGATGAGCTTTATTATAAACTGATTTTAGGCGGCCCATGGTCACCTTAGTGTAAACCTGTGTCGTTCCCAAGCTAGAGTGGCCCAAAAGTTCCTGAATGGCCCTTAGATCTGCGCCGTTATCCAGAAGATGAGTGGCAAAGGTATGGCGAAAAGAATGGGGAGAGATGTCTTTGTGGATCTCAAGATGCAGACTGCACTCATTAATGATGTACTGTACTCCCCGTGTGGTTAAGCGCTCGCCTCGGGCATTGAGGAAGAGGGCGTCCTGGTCTTTGCTCCCTACAAGCTCCAGGCGGTGGGTTCTCAGGTATTCTTCGACGCTGTCAAGGGCGTGCTCCCCAACAGGGACAATACGCTCTTTGCTGCCCTTGCCCATCACCCGGATATAACCATTTCTGCTGTCCAGATCCTGGACATTTAGGCCAATAAGTTCTGCCACGCGAATTCCGGTTGCGTAGAGAAGTTCGAACATGGCGCGGTTTCTGCCCTGCAGCGCCGGGGATTTGCCAGGCATGCTGCCTTCTAGAAACCGCATAATCTCCTCCATCGTCATCACCTGCGGAATAGCGTTTTTCTGCCGCGGCGTCTTGACAGTGATGGCAAAATCATTCTCCACCAGCCCTTCGGCGAACAGAAAACGACTGAATCCCCGGATGCTTGCCAGCCTTCTCGCTAAAGTAGAGCGGGCGCAGCCACCCCGGGTCAGGTAGGCCAAATATTCCCTGACAAGATATTTGTCGATGGAACTAAGTTCTTGCGGTTTGCCTAACAGGTCAAGCTGCTCTCTGACAAAGTTCAAGAAATCAGTGAGGTCGCGCTCATAGGCCTCAAGTGTGGCTGAAGCGAGATTGCGCTGAATCCTAAGGTGTTCAAGGTAGTTCTTCAGAACCTCCATGCCTTTCCCTCCCTTAAAATTCAGCCCAAAATTCATCAAGAGTCTCCAGCGCCCTTTTGGCATAGGCAAGCTTACGTTCCCTCTTGCCGCGCACCGGCGGGTCCAGGAGCGGCAAGATTCCGAAATTGGCATTCATAGGCTGAAAATGCCGGGGGTCGGCTGTAGCAATGTAATGGGCCAGACTTCCCAGCATAGTCTCTTGCGGCAGCGTCAAGACTTCCTGCCCCTGCACGCAGCGTGCCGCATTAATTCCGGCCAATAGGCCTGAGGCAGTACTTTCTACATATCCCTCTACGCCCGTCAGCTGCCCGGCCATAAAGAGCCGTTTTTCATCTTTACACTGAAAACTTGCCTTTAAAACCTGGGGAGAGTTAATAAAAGTGTTGCGGTGCATCACGCCGTAGCGCACATACTCAGCATTGCGCAAGGCTGGAATCAGCCCAAACACTCGCTTTTGTTCGCCCCATTTCAGTCGGGTTTGACACCCAACCAGATTAAACAAGCTGGCTTCAGTGTTCTCCAAGCGGAGCTGCAGCACAGCATAGGGACGATTCCCCTCGGGATCAAGAAGCCCAACCGGCCGAAAAGGTCCGTAGCGCAAAGCATCCTTCCCCCGCCTGGCCATTACCTCCAAAGGCATACAGCCTTCGAAGACAGTTAAGTCTGCTTCCCCTAAATCACCCTCGTGGAGGGGCGCTTCTTCGGCAGTAACCAGGGCCTCTATGAATTCTTCGTATTCTGCCCTGGTTAAGGGACAATTGAAATAATCTGCAGTGCCTTTTCCGTATCTCGCAGCCCAGAAACCCCGATCATAATCTATGCTTTCCCCAAGGACAATTGGGGCGGCTGCGTCGTAGAAATGTAAATTGTCACTTCTGGTGACTTTCTTAAGTGCATCAGTCAGCGCGGGACTGGTAAGCGGTCCTGTAGCTATCACCGCAACGCCCTCGGGAATCTCTGTACATTCCTCATGGACAATCTCAATCTGGGGGTGCTCAAGCAGGCGCTCCGTGACGGCCTGGGCAAAATGTTCCCGGTTGACTGCTAAGGCGCCGCCGGCAGGAACTCTATGTTCCTGGGCAACGCTGATAATCAGGGAACCCATCCGTTCCAATTCCTTTTTGAGAACCCCGCCCGCACTGGATTCGAGGCTGGAACCCAGTGAGTTTGAGCAGACCAGTTCGGCAAAATACCCGGTTTCATGGGCCGGAGTTGTGACTTGGGGACGCATTTCGATAAGCCGTACCGAAATACCCCTCTGGGCCAGCTGCCAGGCAGCCTCGCTTCCCGCAAGCCCTGCCCCGACTACGGTTACTAAACTCACTTGTCGTCACCTCCGGGGCACTCTTTATTACTGCACTTAGGTTCTGCCCCTTCTTTACTTACCGTTAGATTCTTGTGGCAGTAAGGGCAAAGTTCAGCCACCGGACGCTGCCAGGAAGTATAGGTACAATCAGGATAATTGCTGCATCCATAGAAAAAACGGCCCCTGCGGGTGCGCCTTCTGACAATCTGGCCGGCCTCCCGCCCTTCCCGTTTGCAGACTGAACACTCGATGCCGATTTCATCAAGGATCGGTTTGGTGTTCTTACACTCGGGATAGCCTGGGCAAGCCAGAAATTTTCCATACCTGCCTAGTTTATAGACCATATTGCGTCCGCAGTTTTCACAGATAACATCGCTAACTTCGTCCTGAACCTCAATCCGCTCCAACTCTTCATGGGCCTTTTGGAGATCTTGGGCAAAGGGTGTGTAAAACTCTCTGATCACGTCCTGCCAAACAGTGTTACCCTCTTCAATCCCGTCGAGCTCTTCCTCCAGCCCTGCCGTAAACTTAACGTCAAGGAGCCGCGGGAAACTTTCCGCCAAAAGATCAGTGACAATTATCCCAAGCTCGCTGGGGCGAAAACGTTTCTCTTCCTGATACACATAGCCCCTGCCGACTATAGTGTCAATAATGGGAGCATAGGTGCTGGGCCGTCCGATACCCTCTTCCTCCAACGTTTTGACCAGCATGGCCTCGGAAAAACGGGGCGGCGGCTGGGTAAAGTGCTGACCTAGATCGAGTTTCTGGAGCTGCACCTCTTCGTCGACCTTGAGGTCCGGCAGGAGACGGTGTTTCTCATCTGCTTTGGATGCGGAGTCGGTTCCCTCCTGATAAATCTTGAGAAATCCAGGAAACTTGAGTTGGGAACCGGTAGCCCTGAACAGGTAATCCTGGACATTAATATCTACGCTCATAGCATCAAAAACAGCAGAGCTCATCTGGCTCGCTACAAAGCGTTCCCAAATCAGCTTGTATAAACGCAGCTGATCCCGGGTTAAGTATTCTTTGACTTCTTCCGGCGTGCGTATTGTGGAAGTTGGTCTGACCGCTTCATGTGCCTCCTGGGCACCCTTTTTTGACGCATACTGCCTAGGCTTGCCAGGGACGTAACTTGCTCCGTGGGTTTGTTTGATAAATTCCCGCACCTCTGATACAGCTTCTTTAGACACGTTGGTGGCATCTGTACGCATATAGGTGATCAGTCCTAAGGTGCCAAGTTTGCCCATGGGAAGGCCTTCATAGAGCTGCTGCGCCAAGCGCATTGTCTTTTTGGCAGGAAAACCGAGCTTGCGGGCGGCTTCCTGCTGCAGCGTACTGGTTGTAAAAGGCGGAGCCGGATGGCGGCGGCGCTCCCTTTTAGTCACCTTAGTTACTTGCCAGGGCTGGCCAGCCACATCCTGCTCAACCTGTTTTGCCGCAGCTTCATTCGGAAGTTCAATTTTCTTGCCCTTCCTGCGCAGGAGATTAGCTTCAAAAGCCTCTGCCCGGTCGGTCTGAAGGTGGGCGGTGACGCTCCAATACTCTTCAGGCACAAAGGCCTCGATTTCGCGCTCACGGTCTACAATCAGCTTTACCGCCACAGACTGAACACGGCCGGCACTCAAGCCCCGTTTAACCTTGGCCCAGAGCAGAGGGGAAAGCTCATAACCTACGATGCGATCTACTACCCGCCTGGCCTGCTGGGCATCGACTAGGGGCTGAGAAATGCTGCGAGGCTTTTTGACCGCCTGTTTGATCGCATCCTTAGTAATCTCCCTAAAATCAATGCGGCACTTGTCCTCATTCAGCTTCAGAGCGGCAGCCAGGTGCCAGGCAATGGCCTCTCCTTCGCGGTCGGGGTCTGTAGCGAGCAAAATGCGGTCTGCCTTTTTGGCCGCATCCCGCAACTCTTTCAGCACCGGCCCCTTGCCCCGGATCGTAATATAGTCCGGCTCAAAATTTTTCTCTACGTCTATGCCAAATCGGCTGCGCGGCAAATCGCGCACATGGCCAAGGGAAGCCTTAACATTGTAGTTCTTGCCTAGAAATCCCTTAATCGTGCGGGCTTTAGCAGGTGATTCAACAATAATTAGTGTAGTCAAGCAAGCACCTCCGTGCGATTTCAAACGCTCAATGATAAACTGAATCCTCAAATGGTCCTAAAACAGCATTACGACCGGGATCCTCCACAACGTTCTCTAGGATGCCCCGGATTTCCTCCACATCCACAAAACCGGGTGTCTGGGCAAAGAGTACAGCCAGTGCATGCTCCATCTCAGACGGGGAGATTGCCCCTGTGTGGAGCGCAGAAAGGAGAAACTGGCGGGCTTCCTGGGTGATAAAGGCCTGTTCCCAGAGATTAAAGACTCTGGTTTTTGAATCATCTACATCATCTATCGTCAGAATCGAGGCCTGAAAATCCAGATCTAATGATTCCAGAAAGTCCAGAAAATCCTGGGCAGACAAGCCTAGGTTCAGCAAAATATCTGCAAATTTATCGTTTGGATTATGCTTTTTCAAAGCTTTTGCCATGCGTTTCAACTTGTTTTCATCCATGCTTATCTCTCATTTCCTGCCAGAATTACCCCCATTATAGTGGCTTTGTACATATTATGCAAGCTAATGCCCATAACCTTCCATGAAATCAAGATCCCTCTTCCAGCTGAAGCAGGGATATTTCTGCCAGCACTTCCTGAATCGGCATGTCCAGCGCGGCGGCAATTTGATTTGCGCTCTGACCTGCCGCGTAGAGCTCCCGCAGCCTAGGAGATCCGCCCATATCATCTTGCTGTTCGCCCTTTACATTTGGTCCGATCAAAAGATCAGCAGGTTCTGTAACCAGACCGGCACCCTGCTTAATCAGACTGTGGTTTCCCTGCCTTAAAGGATCGCTCACTTCACCTGGAATCGCCCATACATCGATGCCTAGCTCCAAGGCCCAGTCAGCAGTATGCAATGTGCCGGACTTGGCCCCGGCTTGTACCACTAACACGCCTCGGGCGCAACCGGCAATAATGCGATTCCGCCTGGGAAAATTGCCAGGTACAGTCGGACATTTGCTGGAAAACTCCGTAATTACAGCCCCCTGTTCCGCAATTTTCCTCGCCAGCAGCCTGTGTTCGCCGGGATAGAGTTTCTCCAGATTGGAACCTAGAACAGCCACTGCAGTGCCTTTGCTTTCCACAACCTGCTGATGGGCATGGTAATCTATACCCCGTGCCAGACCGCTAATCACGGGGATACCACGGGCAGCCAGGTAGGCGCTGAACTGCCTGGCCTGGGCAATGCCTACTCTGGAAGGCTTCCGCGTTCCCACCACAGCGATCCCTTCCTCTTCCGGGAGCTTACCTGCCACATAAAGGACTGGCGGCGGGACAGCCAGCCTCCGCAGGTAATTGGGATATTCTTTATCATAAATCGTTACAATCCGCGCCCCTTGCTGCTTCGCCCAAGCTTCCTCCGCCTGGGGCGAGAGGGAGCCGCGCAAAGTACACAGACGATCGGCCAGTTCTGTTCCGATGCCTGGCACCTTCATCAGTTCAGCGCGGCCTGCCTTCCAGGCTTGCTGCAAAGAACCAAAATGTTTCTCGATTGCAATCAGCCTCCGCCCGCCAATACCAGGCACCATATTAAAGACGATCAGATACTGCCTTAAGCTCCATCCCACATAACCACCTCCTGTCATTCTTCGTCACGCACGGGATGCTCAACCAAGCTGTCGAGAATGGCTTGCAGCTCCTCCTCCCATTTGAGCTGGTATAGTCTCAACTCCAGGGCGCTGACAATTGCGCCGCCCTGACAGTTGGTGCAGATAATGCCATACATGTCTCCCTTGTTAGACTTGACGGTGTGGGGAGTATCCACATCACACACTGGGCAATGGAATATGCGGGTAATTCCAACATCAATAGGCATGGGCACCCTCCTCAATTGTTTCTTTTAGCATGCCGAGGAAGGGCATGTTCTATGTTCAGCAGGATTTACCCGATTTATGTCAAATATATCAATATTCAGACTTTTATGTCAAGGGGGATTGCATGATTTTAGTTCATAGCGGAGTAACAGCGGGAATTGAAGGATTCTTAATCGATGTGGAGGTGGACATCCGTCCAGGTCTGCCTGGCTTTGAAATCGTTGGCCTCCCCAGCAAAACAGTGCGGGAAAGCCGGGAGCGTGTCCGCTCAGCCCTGCTGAACTCAGGCTTTAAGTTCCCGGCGCAAAAAGTAATTGTGAACTTAGCTCCAGCCCACTACCCGAAAGACGGCGCTCTCTTTGATCTGCCCATCGCCTTAGGAATTTTGGCCCATCAGGGAGTACTGCCCCCTAGTGTATTTAGGCATGCGATCTTCGCAGGCGAACTGTCCTTAAGCGGGAGACTCAAACGCATTAATGGAGTGCTCAGCCTGGCAAAACTGGCTGCCGCATCAAGCTTAGGGTTCATTTTCCCTGCAGCCAATGCCTCCGAAGCCGCCCTAATCCAAGGAAACCGTTATTATCTGGCTGACTCCCTGCTGCATGCAATAGATATCTTGGCCGGCAGAGCCGCGCCTAGCCTCTACCCCCAAGGCAAACTGCCTAAGCATCAAGAGTGGGTGGGTAAAGAAATCAAGGGGCAACAACTGGCTAAAAGGGCGCTGGAAATTGCAGCCCACGGCGGCCATCACATCATGCTGATTGGTCCCCCTGGGGTGGGCAAGACGCTCCTGGCCACAGCGGCAAGGCATTTACTGCCTCCCCTCAGCCATGAGGAGATTCTAGTTGTGAACAAGATATACGAAGCAGCAGGAGTTTTGGGCAGCCAGGGTTCTCCCATCACCGAGCGTCCTTTTAGAACTCCCCATCACAGCATCTCCCAGGCGGGTTTGGTCGGTTCGAAAAGTGGACGTCCCGGCGAGATCACCCTCGCCCATCTAGGCGTTCTACTTTTGGATGAGTTCCCCGAGTTTAACCAAGGGGCCCTACAGGGCCTGCGTGAGCCCTTGGATCATAAAAAAATCCAGCTCTCCAGGGCAGAGCACACGATTACCTATCCCGCGGACTTTTGGCTGATCGCCACTGCCAATCCTTGTCCCTGCGGCTATTTTGGCAGCGAGGTCCGCCTGTGCACCTGCAGCACCCGGGATATCAACCGCTACCGGCGCAAATTGAGGGGGCCGCTCCTTGATCGCTTTGATATCTTCACCTATCTCAGTCCCCTCACAGAACAGGAACTGCGCCAAGCAACAATCCCCTGGCCCCACAGGGGAACCAGAGGACAGAATGGGAAGCGCCAAGTACCAGCCGCCACATCTGAGGCGCTTGACTTTCTTTACCAGGCCCAGCACAAGCTGGAACTTTCAGTCAGGGGGTTTGAGAAGACGCGCAAATTAGCGGGCACCATCGCCGAGTTGGACGGCGACGCCCGCATCCAGACCCGGCATATGGCAGAGGCGCTCCAATATCGTTTCGAAAACTACAGGTACTTATTTGGCTGATCAGGCCTCCCAGGCCAGATTTTCCTTGGCCACCTTCAGCACAACAGAAGTGCCGGTGTTGTTAATGCCAGGAATATCCCGCAAAGTGTCGACCAAGAAGGTCAAAAGCTCGTCATTGCTGCCTACTACTACTTCAATGACCAAGTCATAATTTCCGGTGGAGAGGGCCACATAGCGGACTTCTGTAAGCTCGGCAAGTCTTGTGGCAATAGGCTGCAGCTGTCCCCGATCTACTTTCAGTCCAACAATGGCCACTGTCTGCAGGCCGACCTTAAAAGGATTGGCAATACCGACTATTTTCAAAAGGCCTTCATCCATCAACTTAGACACACGGCGCCTAACCGTTCCCTCGGCCAAACCCAGTTCATTGGCGATGGTCAAAAAGGGCATGCGCCCATCCTGCTGCAGCAGGCTGATGATTTCGCGATCAAATTGGTCTAGGACAAATCCACTCATCCCTGTACACCGTCCTTCTCCAGATAGTGGCCAAATGGCGCCCAATCGTAAATCTGCTTATGAATCTGCAGTACGATCGAGGTCTCTGTGCTAATTATCCCTTCAATCCTGGCAAACTGATCATTGAGCAGTGTAACCAGCTCGTTGCGATTGGGCAGGACAACCATGGCAACTAAATCATAGCCTCCGGTGGTTACAGAAAGGTAGCGCACTGCTTCCAGATTTTCCAGAGCCGCGATAACAGCATCCATATAATGGCGATCCACTTTAAACCAGATAAAAGCCACAGTATCAAGACCCATCTTCAAAGGATCCGTCACACCTACCGTTTTCATTACGCCGCTTTCCTCTAAACGTTTAACACGCTTGCGAATAGTGCCTTCTGAGACCCCCAAATAGGCTGCTAAGGTCACAAAAGTCATCCGCCCCTCTTGCTGCAAATGCGCTAAGATCTTCTTGTCCAAATCATCTAAAACATGTGGCTGCACTGCACCTCACCCTTCCCCGCTTACTTATTCCATCATTTTGTCTATTCATTTCTACGAAAAAATTAGTATTCCTTGTCCACATTGCAAATTTTTCCGCATAAAAAAGACTCGCTCTATAAAGCAAGTCTTTCCTTCTGGGCAGCAGACTATCGCTTGCGGATTAAATCCTGCAAAAAGCGTTTGACAGCGTCCCACATAACCTGAAACCAGTTTCCGCGCGCTACATCTTCCGCAGCCAAGAGCGGGACTTGCTTGCTCAGCTGTTCTTGAACATAAATGCTTAACACCCCAACCTGGCTGTCCTTTTCCACAGGAGCCTCCAGTTCCCTGGTCTGAATCCCTAAGCTCACATTTTTGTCAATACTCTTTGGAACAGTAATAATCGGTTCACTGATGGTGATACCCACCTGAGACTGTTTGCCCTTGTAGACGGCGGCCTTTTTGTCTTCTAAGAGACGGGAAATATTCACCAGGTCAAAGTTACGATAACCATAGTTGAGGAGCGTTGTCATCTCCTGTTCCCTTTTCGCCTCACTGGTTGCGCCAAGCACGACACCGATCAGCCTTCTATTATTTTGCACCGCGGTGCCGACAAGATTATACCCGGCAACCTGCAAATGGCCGGTTTTTAACCCGTCTGCCCCTTCGTAGGAGCGCAACAGGCCGTTGCGGTTGGTCTGCACAATCGGCTGCCTGCTGGAACGGGGCTGATAGGAAAAGGACTGTTTCTGATGATACTGTACAGCCTCGGGATGATCCTTGAGGTAATGGTGAACCAAAATGGCTATACCTTCAGCAGTAATCGAGTTGTCTGCCGACAAGCCGTGGACATCAGCAAAATGCAGTTCTAAGTTGAGCGCTTTCGCCTTCTCATTCATCCGGCCCACAAAGACTTCCTGACTGCCGGAGATTGCTTCAGCTAAAGCTACACAGGCATCATTGCCCGAGACTATAGCAATGCCCTCCAGCAGCTGTTCAATCGTTACCACTTCACCCGGCTCCAAAAACATTTTAGAGCCGGTCATCCGCCAGGCCGCTTCACTGACGGTAGCTGTGTCCTGCAGACTGATGCGTCCTGCTGCAACTTCATCCAGGGCTACATACATAGTCATAATCTTCACTAGACTGGCAGGAACATGTGCATCCTTGCCGTTTTGGGAAAACAGAATCTGTCCAGATTCAAAGTCCCACAGTACAGCTGATTTTGCCTCCAGTTCAAAGGGGAGTGTTTGTTGAGCAAGGGTTTGGACTGGAATAGCCAGAATAATAAACATGATTAAAATAAGGCCGATAGATTTACGTTTCATTCAAAAGCTCCCTTCACCCAGTTAAATATATAACCAGCCCCTGCAGGGCTGATTCCGATCACATCAAAGCGCACATAGGGTACCGCACCGGGATACCTTGGATAACGCTGTAAATAGGCGCCGGCCACCAGTTTGATTTTCGCCATCTTCGCCGGTGTCACCTGTTCGAGGGGGGTTCCCCAGCGTTTTGAAGTGCGATACTTGACTTCAACAAAGACCAAAAACTTGCCGTCTTCCATAATCAAATCGATCTCACCGAACCGCATCCGGTAGTTTGCTTCGACAAACTTGAGGCCCTGCCCGATCAAATACTCCTTAGCCAGCTGTTCTCCAAAGTTCATAGTCCGCCCGCCAGTTTGAAGGAATTTCTGTGCAAGGGGCAGCGACCGTATTTTTCAATCATTTCCCGGTGTTCCTTAGTAGCATATCCTTTATTCCGGCCAAAATTGTACAGCGGGTATATTTCACTATACTTGTCCATCAGCCGGTCACGCTCCACTTTTGCCACGATGCTTGCGGCCGCAATGGAGATGGACAAATTATCGCCCCCGACAATTGCCCTTTGGGGCCAGGGCAGTTTGGGAATTTCCTGATTCCCGTCTACTAGGCAAAAATCAAGCTCCCCAGGGAAGTGCTCTAAAGCCCTTCGCATTGCCAAAAATGTTGCCTGCAGAATGTTCAGCTCATCGATCTCGCTAACAGTCGCCAGACCCACCCCAACATGGCAAGTGCTTAATATCTCTTCGTAGGCAAGCTCCCGTTTTCTAGGGGAGAGACGTTTGGAATCGCGGATTTCCACAGAAAAATCTTCCGGAACAATCTGCACTGCAGCTGCCACCACCGGACCGGCTAAAGGTCCCCGACCCGCCTCATCCACTCCGACAATGCGCAAGCAAGACCGCTCCCGCAAGTTAGTCTCGATTGTCCACATGCCCCTGATCATCCCCCGTTCTATCCAGTGTGATCCTGCCAAGCTTGCCCGTGCGAAAATCCTTAAGCACAACAGCAGCGGCCTGATTAAAATCCACTACCCCTCCCCGCAGGAGGCAGCCCCGTCTGCGGCCGATTTCCTCCAAAGGATTGTCCTCAGCTGCCAAGCTTCCGTAGCGCTC
Organism: Bacillota bacterium; assembly: GCA_012520315.1. Classification (GTDB taxonomy): domain Bacteria; phylum Bacillota; class Limnochordia; order Darwinibacteriales; family Darwinibacteriaceae; genus UBA5420. Next base: position 18,718 of record JAAYOM010000018.1, read on the forward strand.
TGTGAGGGCATGGGGATACTCTGCCTGCAAAAATTCCAGGAACCACCAGGCAATTTCCACTTGATCCACAACTTCATCGCGGATCGATGCTACCAGCACCAGCCGTTTGGCAATTTCCTGATCTTCGAATTTTGGCCACAAGAGACCCGGACTATCTAGAAGCTGCATTCCAGGGGCAGAAAGCCATTGCTTTCCCCTGGTAACTCCCGGCCGTGCCCCGACTGCTGCACCTTTTCTCCTGGTTAGACCATTGATTAAGGTGGATTTTCCCACATTGGGAATGCCTGCCACCAAGAGGCGCGGCCGACGCTTCAACTCGGGAAAAGTTTTGGAAACCCACTGTCTGATCACATTCAGTCCCTGACCCTGCAAGAGGTTGACAGGGGCAACGTTTTCTCCCTGACCTTGCCAGTGCTTGATCCAGCGGTCCGTAGCCTCAGGATCTGCCAAGTCTGTCTTGGTCAGCACGATCAGCCGCGGCTTGGCCGTAAGATCCTGAAGTTCCGGATTGCGGCTGCTCAAAGGCACCCTGGCATCTACTGCCTCCAGGAGCCCGTCCACAAGTTTCAGTTCTTCCTGGATCATCCTTTTGGCCCGGGTCATATGCCCGGGATACCATTGAATGGTCATGATGCGGTGTCAATCCTTTCCAACACCCTTGGTATGTTGAGCGGCCGGGCCTGGCCCAGGGGCCAGTAAATAAACAACGCTCTGCCAAGTAGGTTCTTTCTAGGCACAAAGCCAACATCGGGATAGCGGCTGTCGTCGCTGTTGCGCCTGTTATCCCCTAACACAAAGTAATGCCCCTTGGGCACCAGTACCGGCCCGAAAGTGGGCGCGCTGTACGTTCCGTAGGTAGGCCCATTGATATAATTTTCATCCATGCGTAACCCATTGATATAGAGCAGTCCGTTCTTGATCGTTATCTCGTCCCCCGGCAGACCTATAATCCGCTTGATAAATTTACGCCTTTGATCCCCGGGATAGCGAAAGACCACCACTTCACCCCGGCTCGGTTCTCTGAAGTGATAGGTTACTTTTTCCACGAAAAGCCTTTGGCCATGATAGAGTGACGGTTCCATCGAACTGCCTTCCACCAGGAAGGATTGTGCAACAAATACGATTATTAGCGCAGCTAGGCCAATTGAGATCGCTAAAGCTTCTATGTACTCCCTAAGCTCGGACTTTGCCATCTATGTGCCTCCACTTCAGCTAGATGTGAAAAAGAGGAGTGTGTACCACTCCCCCTTAGGGTTACCATACCCAACACTACAGGCGGCGCTCCTTGATACGGGCAGCTCTGCCTGAACGTTCTCTGAGATAGTACAAACGGGCCCGGCGCACCTTACCATGGCGAATTACCTCGATTTTTTCAATACGGGGTGAGTGCAGGGGCCATGTTCTTTCTACGCCCACACCTTGAGAAACTTTTCTCACCGTGAAATTTTCGCGAATTCCGCCGCCTCCACGCCTGAGAACTACACCTTCAAAGACTTGAATTCTCTCGTTCGAGCCTTCCACAACCTTAACGTGGACACGCACAGTATCACCAGCACCAAACTGGGGATGATCAGAGCGAAGTTGTTCTTTTTCAATTACATCAATCAGATTCATTGGAATTTACCCTCCCCTCAGCGGAATATTCTGCAGCCAGCTCCTCAAGCAGCCGGCATTCTTCCGTTGATAGATCTTTTTTTGCTAATAAATCAGGTCGACGCTCAAGCGTACGACGCAAGGCCTCCTTGAGCCGATAGCGGGCGATTCTCTCATGATGACCGCTTAAGAGAACCTTTGGAACAGACAGGCCGCGAAACTCGGCAGGCCTAGTATAATGTGGATGGTCCAGCAAACCATCTTGAAAGGAGTCTTGCTGAAACGAGGACTCATCACCTAAGACCCCGGGCAAAAGCCTGGCAACCGCATCTACGACCACCATGGCGGGCAATTCTCCTCCCGTTAAAACATAATCTCCAATAGACAGTTCAAAGTCAACCCAGTGCTGCCTAACCCGCTCGTCAATTTCCTCATAGTGCCCGCTTAACAGAATCAGGCGGGGCAGCTTAGCCAATTGTGCCGCCAGCTCTTGATTAAACACCCGTCCCTGGGGCGACAGGTAAATGACCGGTGCGTCCGAACCGTCCCGTACCGCCTCAATAGCCGGCACCAGGACATCGGCCTTCAGCACCATGCCTGCACCGCCCCCATAAGGCGCATCATCAACAATCCTATGTTTATCAAGGGCCCAGTCACGTATATTCCAGATGTCTATCGAAACCAGTCCGCTCTCTCGGGCCTTACCGAGGATGCTCGCGGTTAAAGGTCCGCTGAACATCTCTGGAAACAAGGTGAGGATGTCAAAATGCATGTCATACCTCCCCATTAGTCGAGCAAGCCGTCAAGGAGCTCAACTAAAACATAACCTTCTTCAGGCTTGATCTCCAGCACTACTTGGGGAATAACAGGGATTAGGACTTCTCTGAGCTTGGTCACACCGGCGTAAGGCTTGATCACATAGACATCATTGGCACCTGTCTGCAAGACATCTGTAATCACACCCAGTTTCTCTCCTGAGACGGTTTTGCATTCCAGGCCAATGAGCTGAAACACATAATAGCGGCCAGGCGGCAGCGGTTCCAGTTCATCTACGCTGAGCTTGATCAGCATCTTGCGCAAATCCTCAGCCTCGGAGATAGTGTCTACACCCTCCAGTTTGAGAACTATTGCACCTTTGTGTTCACGGCAGCCTTCGATGGCAAACAAGCCGGCAGGCTCCGCTGAGTTCTCTGCGAACAGGAGGACGCTTTCCATCTCAAAAAAGCGCTCCGGTCTTTCCGTATAAGGGATGACTTTTACTTCACCCCGATTGCCCTGAGGAGATACAATTTCTCCAATCACAACAAACTTACTGTCTTTCATCGATCTCCACATGGACTTGGACTCCAGATTTAATGGCCGAAGCCTTTACCACGGTGCGAATGGCCTTGGCTATCCTGCCGCCTTTACCAATCAGGCGGCCCATATCTTCCGGCGCCACATACATAGTATAGACTGTCTCATGTCCCTTGTCATGAGCTTCAACCATGACCTGTTCCGGGTTGTCAGCAAGAGACTTCCCTATAAATTCTACCAGGTTCTTCACACAAACACCCCCTATCCCTGTTTACGGGATGCGGCCAACTTATCCATTACTCCAGTCCTTTTTAACAGCGCTTTTGCTGTATCGGACGGTTGGGCTCCTTTTTGCAGCCAATCAAGTGCTTTTGCCTCATCGATTTCAAGCTCAACAGGCTCTGCAATAGGATTGTAGAAACCTAGGGTATCGATGAATGCACCATCACGGGCTGCTCGAGAATCAGCCACAACTAATCTGTAAAAGGGTCTCTTCTTTGCACCCATTCTCTTCAAACGAATTTTCACTGCCATCTACTTTCACCTCCTGCCAGCATATCATCTTGCCAAGTCAAAACTCAGCAAGGATTTATTGGAATAGGGAAAACATTCCCTTTCTTCTACGCCCCCTGGATTTGCCCATGGAAGCGCTAGAAAACTGTTTTAGCATTTGCTTGGTTTGGCTGAACTGCTTCAGCAGGCGATTCACATCTTGGATGCGCGTGCCCGAACCGGCAGCAATTCTTTTTCGCCTTGACCCGCCGATAATCTCGGGACGACGCCGTTCCTCGGGAGTCATTGACTGGATAATGGCTTCAATCTTTTTCAGATGTGACTCGTCAACTTCCAGATTGCGCAGCTGTTTCGCACTGCCCAAACCGGGAATCATGCCAACCAGCTGGTCAATTGGGCCCATTTCTTTCATCTGGCTGAGCTGTTCCTGAAAGTCCTCCAGGGTAAACTCGGCCTCCCTCAGTTTGGCAGCCATTTTCTCCGCCTTTTCTTCATCAACGGCGGAGACTGCCTTTTCAATCAGGGTCAACATGTCACCCATGCCCAGAATTCTGGAGGCCATGCGATCGGGGTGGAAAGGCTCCAGGCCGTCCATCTTTTCACTCACACCTACATACTTGATGGGTTTGCCTGTTACAGCTTTTACTGAAAGGGCTGCTCCGCCCCTGGCATCTCCGTCAAGTTTGGTAAGGACAATGCCGCCGATCTCCAGGCGTTCATTGAAGCTCTTCGCCACGTTCACAGCATCCTGGCCGGTCATGGCATCCACTACAAGCAAAATCTCAGACGGACTGACCGCATCCTTAATGTTCACAAGCTCTTCCATAAGCTCGTCATCGACATGCAGACGGCCGGCCGTATCAATCAGCACAACATCATTATTATGACTTTGGGCATGGCTCATCGCTGCTTTAGAGATATCAACCGGATTTTGCTCTCCCATAGTGAAAACCGGGATATCGATCTGTTCTCCGAGTGTTTGGAGCTGCTGGATGGCTGCGGGCCGATAAACGTCACAGGCCACGAGCAAGGGACGGTGTCCCTGGGCTTTGAGCATGCGGGCAAGTTTACCGGAAGTTGTAGTCTTTCCCGAACCCTGCAAACCAACCATTAAAATTACACTGGGAGGTTTCGACGCGAGAGTCAGCTTGGCTTGGGTTCCGCCCATGAGCTGCGTCAACTCTTCGTTTACAATACGAACAACCTGCTGCCCGGGGGTGAGACTCTTGAGCACTTCCTGGCCGGTTGCCCTTTCCTTCACATGGGCAACAAAATCTTTCACCACTTTATAGTTAACGTCAGCCTCCAGAAGGGCTAAGCGTATTTCCCGCAGAATCTCATCGACATCTTTTTCGCTAAGTCTGCCTTTACCCCGTAATTTGCGCATCGTATCCTGCAGGCGGGCTGATAAGTTTTGAAAAGCCATATACTCCCTCCTAACTGGTTTGTTGCGCCTTAAGCAGCTTCTCTTCCATGGCAGCTAAATGGATCTGGCAGTTCTCGCTGTCCCGGCGGCACAACTCGACGAGTTCAAGCAGCTCTTGGTATAACTCTTGCCGCCTAGTGTGCTTTTCTACTAAGCCAAGCTTACTTTCCAGCTCTTCGAGGATGGTTCCCGTCCGCTTTAAAATGTCATGAACCGCCTGTCGTGATACCTCCAGCTCCTCGCCGACCTCGCCGAGTGACAGGTCTTCATGAAAGTACATGTCGAAAACGTCCTGCTGACGCCTGGTGAGCAGAGGGCCATAGAAGTCAAACAGTAAAGCCATGCGCAGTGTGTTATCCATTACATCCACCTGTTAAGCATTTTTACTTTACACTACCATAGTATAGCCAGTGATTTAGTCGTTGTCAAGCATTTTCTCTTGACGTCCAAAAAGCGCGGCGGCAAAGGTGTTTGCCTCGAAATCCTGCAGATCCTCATACTGTTCGCCTACCCCCACCAACTTCACTGCCAGCTCCAGCTCGTTGGCCAGGGCCAGTACAATTCCGCCCTTCGCTGTTCCATCGAGCTTAGTCAGGGCAATTCCCGTCAAAGGCACTGCCTCCTGGAAAATCTTAGCCTGGGACAGGGCATTTTGACCGGTGGTTGCATCCACGACAAGCAAAATCTCATCCAAGTCACGACCCAGTTCCCGCTGAACGACGCGGTGAACCTTAGCCAGCTCACTCATGAGATTGACCTTGGTCTGCAGACGGCCTGCTGTATCTAAGATCAGTACATCTGTCTTTCTGGCCTTGGCGGCATTGACAGCATCATAGGCAACTGCCGCCGGGTCTGACCCTTCCTGGTGCTTAATCAGCTCAACGCCGATGCGGTTGGCCCATACCTCCAGCTGTTCGATGGCCCCTGCCCTGAAGGTGTCCCCTGCAGCCAGGAGAACTTTTGCTCCCTCCTGCTTGAAGCGGTAAGCCAGCTTGGCGATGGTGGTAGTCTTGCCTGCTCCATTCACCCCGACGACCATCAGCACATAGGGCCTCTCTTCCGGAGTCTTCAGCGCAGCCGCATTTTTTTGCAAGAGCTGAACAACTTCTTCTACAAGCACCGCTTTGAGCTGCTCTGCTTCTGTAATCTTTTCTGCTTTCGCCCGCTCCCTGAGCTGATCCACCAAGAAGAGGGAAGTCTCTACGCCGCAATCCGCTTGGATCAGCGCCTCCTCCAGCTCTTCAAAGAGCTCCTCGTCAACTTTGCGGCCAGTCATGATCTGTTCTACCTTATCGACAAAGCCCTGCTTGGTCTTCTCCAAACCGCTGACCAGCTTTTGAAAGAAGCCCCGTTCCGCTTTTTCCTCCTGTTCCTGTTTCTTCTCCGCTCCAAACATCCGCTTCCAAAACACTATGCCAGCCTCCTTACGTGATTGCAACCGATATAACCTGTGAAATGCCTTCTTCACCCATCGTGACACCGTATAAAGTGTCAGCAGCCTCCATCGTGCGAGGCCTATGGGTGACTACCAAAAACTGTGTTTCCTGGGAAAAGTCCTCCATCAATTCCACAAAGCGCCCAAGATTGCTCTCGTCGAGCGCTGCGTCAATTTCATCAAGAACACAAAAGGGGGTGGGCTGCACCCTGCGAATGGCAAATAGGAGAGCGATGGCAGTAAGGGCCCTCTCTCCCCCAGAGAGCACTAAGAGGTTTTGCAGTTTCTTGCCAGGCGGCCGGGCCATCACCTCAATGCCTGTGGTCAGAATCGACTCAGGATCTGTGAGCACCAGTTCCGCCTTGCCGCCCAAGAACAGCTGGTTGAAGATCCTGCCAAACTCGACCTGTACTTTTTTAAAGACATCCCAGAGCTTGGTGCGGCACAGTTTATCCATCTCATTGATCACATCCTGCAGACTTTCCCTGGCATCATTGAGATCGTCCAGCTGAATCTGGAGAAACCTGACCCGTTCCAACACTCGCTCATACTCTTCGGTCGCCCCAGGGTTAACTGGACCTAGATCCCGCATCTGACTGCGCAGTTCTCCAATCATGCGCTTGAGAGTGCTCTCTTTAACACTTACTTCCCTAGCCAGAATGTCTTCTAAAGCAAGCTCCCGCTCCCCAAGGGCTGATAGGATCTGCTCACGCTCTCGCCCTAACTGCTCCTGCTCCACTTCGCTTTTGTACAAAGCACGTTCCCGCTTCAGTTGTTCCTTTTCGATCTGGATCAGTTCTGTTCCGAGCCTGCTCTGCTCTTTTTGCACTTCCTGCCTTTTCTGCTTTTTCTCCCCTAAGACAGTCACGAGTTCAGCCTGCTTAACCTTCCGCTCTTCGTTGGCCGCGGCAGCGTCCACTATAGCTTGTTCATTTTTCAGTTTTTCTTCCGAGATTGTCTCCAGTTCCGCCCTGGCTTCATTTCTGGCCTGAAGAGCAGACGACTTTTTGTGCTCCAGATTTGCCAGGAGAATCCGCTGATTCTCCAGCACACCCTTAAGCTCTGCCAGCTGGACTTGCTTGGCCGTTTCTTCCCTAGCTGTTTCTTCGGCAGCTGCCGTCAGTTCGTCCAGCCGCCCCTCCGCCTGGCTAATCTGCTCCCGGCGCTCCTGTTCTTCTTGCTCGAGCTGGGTAACCTGGGCAGCAGCCATTTCGCCTTCAGACGCCAAGTCACACAAGATCGCCTCCAGATCCTGATTCTTTTCTTCCAGTTGAACCTGGCCGGCCTTGAGCATGCGTTCCTCGGCAAGAACCTGATCCAGTTCCTGCCTGACTCTTTGCTCTTCAAGTCTGGCGTCCATAGCCGCTGTCTGCAGCTTGGCCAACTCCTGCTCGTGAGCGGTTATAGCTTGAACTGCATCTTCTACGTTTGTTTCATGGACTTGCAGACGCTCAGCTAGTTCTTGGGCCTCTTCTTCCAGCCTCGCAAGCTGCCCCTTCCGGGCAAGCAGACCCGAAGTGCGGCTTGCGAGGCTGCCTCCTGTCATCGCTCCGCTAGGAAAGACAACTGATCCATCCCTGGTGACTATTCGGCTGAATTGACGAAGCTCCCTTTTCAGAGCCAGGGCAGTATCCAAATCCTCTGTGATCACAACGCGCCCTAAAAGTGAGGCCAGTGCCGGACGATATTGTTCGTCAAAGTCTAAGAGGTCTAAAGCAGATCCCAGAACGCCCTCCCGGTTCAGCAGCGCCCTGGCGTCCCTAGAAAACTCCCGGCCCTGCATCGAGGCCAAGGGCAGGATCGTTACCCGTCCGCCCCGAACCTGTTTCAGCCAGCCAATCAGTGTCTTGGCTTCCTCTTCTCCCCTGGTGATTAAATTTTGCAAGCTAGAACCGAGTGCAACTTCAAAGGCGGTCTCCAGGCCGGCCGGGACCATCACTGCATCTGCCACTGTCCCTAAAGCCAGACGAGACATTCGCTTATCCTGCATAATCCGCCTCACGCCTTGGGCATAGCCCTCATAGCCCTCTTCCAGCTCCTGGAGGGTTTTCAGGCGTGACTTGACCTGGGCCAGCTCCCCTGCGCGGGAACGTGCCTCCTGCTGTTCCTGGACCAGACGTTTTTTTGCACTGTCTAACCTGCTTTGAATTCCTTCTTCCCTTGCCGCAAGCTCTTGGAGATGTATGGCGAGCTTGTCTTGACTCTCCTGGAGCCTCTGCATTTTCTCTGCTGCTTCGGCCAGCTTGGACTGTAAGAGTTCCAGCTCCCTTTGATTTGCTGCAATCTGCGCCTGCAGATTGCTTTCCCGTTCCGCAAAGCCCCGCTGGAAATTACGCCGTTCGGCCAACTCCCGCATAAAGTCAAAAAAATCATCCTTCAGCACATTCACTTTACTTTGAGTTTGCCGATGCTGTTCTTGCAGCTCCTGGGCTCTGCGGCGGGCTTCCGCTACTGTCCGTTCCTGGGCAGTAATCTGTTCCAAAAGCTCTTGAAAGTCCTGGTCCAGTCCCCCGGCCTCCCCTGCCAGAGCCTCCAATTCTTCCTCCCTGGCGCGGATTAAGCCCGTCAGCTGCTCGCTGCGGGCATCTAGACTGCGCAAACGTTCTTGGTGAAGTTCGATTGTATGTATGCCTTGATTAAAAGCTTCTCTTAGATCGGCAGATTCCTGCTGAATCAGCTCCAGCTGTTCCTCAAGGGAGGCAGCTTCCCGATCAAGCCTTTCCTTCTCTGCTTCCGCATCGCTTATTTGCGTATTATACTTCTCATACTCGGCTTGCAGGCTTTGGACGGTCTCTTTATTCTTAGCCAGTTTCTCCTCCAGGCGCTGCCATTGGTGATGGTAGTAATCCAATTCAGCTGTCTTGAGGCGTTCTGCCAAGTCTAAATAGCGGCGGGCCTGTTTGGCCTGTTCCTCTAAGGGGTCCAGCTGGTTTTCTAACTCATGGAGAATATCTGTCACCCTCAGCAGGTCAACACTGGTTTCATCTAGCTTACGCAAAGCCTGCTCCTTACGCTGCCGATATTTGACAATCCCGGCAGTTTCCTCCAGTAAGATCCTGCGGTCTTCAGAGCGGACGCTCAGTACAGCATCTACTTGACCTTGTCCAATAATCGAATAGCCTTCACGACCGAGGCCTGTATCGGTAAAGAGGTCGTGAATGTCCCGCAGGCGGCAGGGTTGCTTATTGATCAAAAATTCGCTCTCACCGGAGCGATAGACACGCCTCGTAATGGTTACTTCTGCGTAGTCCAGAGGGAGGAATCCATCTGAGTTTTCCAAGGTCAGCTGAACTTCCGCCATGCCCAGCGGCCTTTTTCCTTCTGAACCGGCAAAAATGATATCCTCCATTTTATAGCCACGCAAGCTCTTGGCGCTTTGTTCACCCATCACCCAGCGCAAGGCATCAGAAATATTGCTTTTGCCGCTCCCGTTCGGTCCCACAATGGCGGTGATGCCCGGACCGAATTCCAGACAGACAGGGCGCGCAAAAGATTTAAATCCTTGTATTTCCAGGCGCTTGAGCCGCATAGTATTCCTCCAAAACTAGTACTTACCCTGCTTATTGTACCACACCTTGGCGAAAAAAAGAACCGTAACCTCCGTCCCGCTTAAACCCTGGGAAGATTCAAATACAAGTCTTCACGCCTGCGAACTTCCGTGGGAACCTGGGGACTTAACAGGGATCCATGCTCATCAAGGAGACGCCTTAGCTTACTTTTTACTCTGGTTCTGGCATTATCAATCACCTTCAGGCCCACACCCATCTCTTCCTCAATTTCCCTGGCCGAATATCCTTCCAACAGCCTGATAATGACCGCGTATTCCAAAATGGAAAGGTGATTGCGGAGCACTTGGCCGATCGTCTCTCTGACATACTTTTCCTCCAATGCCCTTTCAGGATCAAATTCGGGGACTCCCGCGGCCACCAGATCCATCACCGAACGGGTATCGTCTGAGCCCACCGGATTCTGCAGGGAAGTGGACTCATTCAGCAGGCGATGCTTGTTGCCGCTGGTTAGTTTAATTACATTGTAAATGCGCCGCACAATGCAGATGTAGGCAAAAGAGCTGAATTTCACATCATATTCATCCGGCTTGTATTCTTCCATGGCGCTGAGCAAACCGATCAGCCCCTCCTGCAGCAAGTCTTCGAAGTCTAGGAAAGATGAATAGTAGTTTTTGATAATGTACTTAACCATGGGAATATACTTCAGGACCAGGCTGTCCCTGGCTCCCTCATCGCCCCTTCTCAGCTTCGCAATCAACTCCAGATCAATGGTCTGATTGTCCTTCATAGCATAAGCCTCCTCCCCATGTAGTCCATGCCGTCTAGTCCATGTATATGCTTGGGTCAAATTACTATTCCTAGGGAGTAGGTTTGAGTAAAGAAGCTTTTGAAGTTAGTTGATTACCATAATTTATGTATTTTACACAAACCAGCCCAGCTATTGGACACTTTCGACCATAGTTTATGTAAAGGTTTTTTGCTTTTTCCAACTGAATGTTCCTGGTAGAGATTGGACTGGGAGGATGGGACTTGACTTGTCAGACACAAACTACTTAGAACAAATCGCAGCACTCATAAAACGTGATCCCAGCATTACGGTCAGGCGGATTGCCCAGGAACTGAAGTTCGCGGACAGCAAATCTGTCTATTACTGGCTCGACAAAAGCAATATCAGCGGTATTAAAGAGTTTAAACGGATGGTCCTGGGCCACGAAGAGGCAGAGCCTAGCCCACCCTCCTTTGAGCTAGGGGGAAAGCGGCGCTTTGTGGTGCGACTGCCCTGCTTTGAGTGGGATCCCAAACAAAAAACCCCCGGGCAGGAATGGCACTATGTACATAGCCATCCCCGGCCAAGAGGTTTATTTGCCATACGTGTAGGCACTGACAGATACAGTCCCTGGTTTCTGCCAGATGACATTCTGATCATCTCAACTGCAAAACGGAGCTCTTTCCCAGAGGGTTCCTGGGCGCTTCTGCAAAGCGACAGCGAATTCGCAATCGGCAAGGTGATTAACAAACAGATTGTTGATCCCGTGACCCTCAAGGCCCACGGTGCGAGCCTGATTGGTGCCGGAACTATAATCTATCAGCAGCGCTCCTTTTCCCCCTGAATCCCCAGTCTGCCTAGGGCGGCCCGGGCTGCCTCCTGTTCTGCTTCTTTCTTGCTGCGGCCTGTTCCCCGGCCTAAATACTGTTCTTCAAACCAGACTTCCACTACGAAACTTTTGTCATGATCGGGCCCCTGTTCCTGCACAAGGGTGTAGACAGGCGGTTTTTTCGCGATCTGCTGATAATGTTCCTGCAGTGTGGATTTGGCATCGATCAACGCAATTTGCTGCCCATCCCAGTCGGGAAGATGGCGCAAGATCACGCGCTCGGCCTCAGCAAAACCCCCATCGAGATAAACTGCTCCGTAGACTGCTTCCAGCACATCGCACAGCAGCGAATCCCGCTCTTGCGCCTGGGAACGCTGCTCTCCTTTACCTACCAGGAGAAAATGATTAAGCTCCAGTTCCCGTGCTATTTCCGCTAAAGTAGACTCCCGCACCAGAAGCGAACGGATTTTCGCCAGCTCGCCCTCGGGCAGCTTAGGATGCTTGCGGTAGAGGTAGGTGCTTACAGTCAGCTGCAGGACAGCGTCGCCCAAGAACTCAAGACGTTCATTGTTGTTCTGGGGCTGATGTCCTAAGGAACGATGGGTCAAAGCCAGCTGCAAGTAGTCAAGATCGCGGAAAGCATAGCCGAGATTCTGCTGCAGGCGGTCTAAGTCTCCGTACTGATTCCCCATTATCCTTCCCACCTTCTGAGAGCCAATGCGGCATTATGCCCGCCAAAGCCAAAGGAGTTCGACAGGGCTGTCCTAAACTGTCCCGGCCTGGATTGATTGGGTACATAGTCCAAATCACAATCAGGGTCTGCTTCTTCATAATTGTAAGTTCCGGGTATCACCTGTTCAGAAAGGGCCAGAAGGCAGACGGCTGCCTCAACCGCCCCTGCTGCTCCGAGCATATGGCCTGTCAATGACTTTGTGGAACTAACAGCAAGTTTATAGGCATGCTCACCGAAGACATGCTTGATCGCCAGCGTTTCATAAAGATCATTGTACTTGGTCGAAGTGCCGTGGGCATTGATATAATCTACATCGGCCGGCTTGAGGCCTCCATCGGCCAACGCTTCCGCCATCGCCCGCTGGGCCCCCTCCCCTTCAGGGGCAGGACTAGTGATATGATAGGCATCTCCGCTTGCTCCATAGCCCACAATTTCGCCATAAATTCGGGCACCTCGCCTGAGGGCATGCTCCAAGCTTTCCAGTACGAGCACCCCCGCACCTTCACCCATCACAAAGCCATCCCGGCCCTTGTCAAAGGGGCGTGATGCTTGCTCAGGCTGCTCATTTCTGGTTGAGAGGGCTTTGGCGGTGATAAACCCGGCCAAGCCCAAAGGACAGAGCGCGGCCTCTGCTCCCCCTGCCAGCATCACATCTGCCTGGCCCCTGGTTACAATGCGAAAAGCATCTCCTATGGAGTGGGTGCCAGTAGCACAGGCCGTAACTGTACAGGAGTTAATGCCCTTGGCTCCGGTCTGGATAGCAATTTGCCCGCTGGCCATATCCGGAATCATCATAGGAACAAAAAAGGGGCTCACTCGGTCGGCGCCCTTTTCAATCAGCACTCTGCTCTGTTCCTGCAGCGTCTCAATACCGCCGATCCCGGAACCTACCAGAACACCCACACGGTTCGGATCTGCAAAGGGCAGCTCAATTTGGGCATCCTCGAGGCTCATTTTAGCCGCAGCCACCGCAAACTGTGCAAAGCGATCCATTCTTCTCGCCTCTTTGCGGTCCATGTAGTCTGTCGGATCAAAGCCGCGCACTTCTCCCCCGATCTGAACAGCCAAATCAGAAGGGTCAAAACGTGTGATGCGGCCTATGCCTGAAACCCCTGTCAACAACCCTTGCCATAATTTATCTTTGTCTCCGAGCGGAGATATGATTCCAATTCCTGTGACCACTACGCGATTCATAACGGCCTCCCTAGATGAAAGCGGTCCCAAAGCATCCACTTTGGGACCTACGTTCTTACAATTGCTCTGTTATATATTCCACCGCATCACGTACAGTGGCGATTTTTACAGCTTCTTCATCGCTGATTCTCAGGTCAAATTCCTCTTCGAGAGCCATCACAAGTTCCACTACATCGAGGGAATCTGCGCCTAAATCCTCCACAAAAGAGGAGTCAGGAGTCACTTCCCCATAGCTAATACCTAATTGCTCCACAACGATGGTTTTGACCTTTTCAAAGATTTTCTCGTCAAAGTCGCCCATGCCATGTCACCTCCCTCTTATGGTAATCCTGTTTATATTACTAAGCCACCATCACAATGGATAGTTTGACCGGTAATATACTTGTTTTCTTCCGACACCAAAAAGTGCACCAGTGCGGCCACATCTTCCCCTTGGCCAGTTCGGCCCAGAGGAATCCTGCGCAGAATCTCAACCCTCTGTTCCTCGGTGAGGGCCTGGGTCATCTCAGTGTCAATATAACCTGGGGCTACAACATTAACCAGGATATTGCGGCTAGCCACTTCTTTGGCCAGCGCCTTGCTAAAACCAATTACCCCAGCCTTGGAAGCAGCATAGTTGGTTTGTCCTGCATTGCCCACAACTCCGATGACAGACGAAATATTGACTATCTTCCCTTGCCGCCTCTTGAGCATAGATCGGACCGCTGCCCGGCAAACATTAAACGCTCCCGTCAGGTTTGTGTCAATTACTCTTTGCCAGTCGGCATCGCTCATCCTGATCATCAGGCCGTCTTTGGTCATCCCGGCATTGTTGACTAAAACGTCAATCTGGCCGCAGCGATCGATGATTGTCTGAATAAGGGCCTCTATCTGGCGAACATCTGTCACGTCCGCTGCCAGAGCCAGCACGCCCTGATCACGCCAGGCCTGAAGCAGGATTTCATCACGGCCTGTGACAACCAGTTCTGCGCCGGCATCCTTCAGGCGGTGTGCAATTGCCTGACCGATACCCCGGGTTGCCCCTGTGACAAGGGCCACTTTTCCAACCATATTCATGCTACATTATACCTCCCTCGCTGACAAGAGTAAACTGAAGTTCGGGATCCACTCTCCGGGCTAAAGGAATCAATAAGTTGGACGGACTTACCTCGACAAATTCATTGATCCCAAGTGACCTAAGCCTTCGCACCTGGCCTGTAAAGCGCACTGGTCCTGTAACTTGCTCGATCAGCTTACGTTTAATGTCGCTGATTTCTGTAAGCAGTGTCTCGCCGTCATTGCTTAAGACAGGAGTGTGACAGCGCTTCAAGCTGAGATTCTCTACCACCTCAGCAAACTCCCTGGCCACCGGTTCCATTAGCCTGGAGTGAAACGGGCCGGAAACATTAAGGCGAACTACTCTTTTGGCCCCCTGCTCCTGGGCGAGCTGGGAGAGGGCTTCCAATCCTGCCTCATCTCCGCTGACCACTGTCTGGACTGGAGAGTTTTCGTTGGCCACCTGCACATATCCGGTCTGGCCGGCCTTAGCGCAAAGTTCATGTACGTGCTCGGCCTTCAAGCCAAGGACAGCTGCCATGCCGCCTTTTGGCGCCTTGGCCATCAGCTCCCCCCTGGCCTGAGTCAGCTGCACCCCCTCTGCAAAGTCAAAGGCGCCGGCCGCCCCGAGGGCTGTAATTTCGCCCAAACTGTGGCCTAAGAAAACCTTCGGTGCAAAGTGTCCTTTCGCCAAATCCCATAGGGAATAGCAGGTGACAAAGATGGCAACCTGGGCATAAGAGGTGTCGTTTAGCTGCTCCTCCGGCCCTTCCAGACAGAGCCTGCCCAAGTCATAATCTAAGACCTTCCCCGCTTCCTCAAAAAAGCGCCAGGCCGAAGTAGCATAAACTTCTTTCGCCATGCCCGGTTTTTGGATACCCTGTCCGGGGAAGGCCGCAGCTGCGGCACTTTGCATCTTACCCACTTGTACTTCCCCCTGCCCACCATCTTAAAAGGAGTGCCGACCAGGTCAGTCCTGCACCAAATCCAACGAGTACCACATAATCGCCATGCTTGAGCTGACCCGAACTGGCCAGTTCATCTAAGGCCAAGCCGATGCTGGCTGCCGAAGTGTTGCCGTAGCGGTCTACGTTGACAAAGAACTTTTCTTCAGGAATACCCAAGCGGTCCGCAGCGGCCTTAATAATGCGCACATTCGCTTGGTGAGGTACAATCCAGTCTACCTCTTCTAAATTCAATCCTGCACTCCTGACCACGTGCCTGGCCGCCTCATCCATGATTCGGACAGCAAATTTGAACACATCACTGCCCTGCATTTTGATGTAGTGTTCACGGCTCTCTACAGTAGCCAAGGAGGCGGGCTTCAGCGACCCTCCGGCAGGCATCTGGAGTGCAGCGCCGCTGGCGCCGTCTGCACCGAGCTCGGAGGCTAAAATTCCAAATCCTGCTGGAACTGATCCTAAGACTGCCGCCCCGGCACCGTCTCCGAAGAGTACGCAGGTGGCACGATCTTCATAATCAGTGATGCGGCTCAGCAAATCCACCCCGACGACAAGGGCTTTCTTGTAGGGGCCGCTCCGCAGCATGCTGGCGGCGACAGTGAGGGCATAGCCAAATCCGCTGCAGCCGGCAGAAAGATCAAAAGCAGGAATCCTGCCGATGCCGAGCCGGTCCTGGAGCAGGCAGGCAGTTGCTGGAAAGGCCATGTCTGGAGTAACAGTCGCGCAAATAATCAGATCTATTTCCTCTGGGTTAAGTCCTGCCCCATCCAGGGCCTTGACCGCAGCCTCATAGGCAAAGTGGGAGGATGCTGTACCTTCCTCAGCAACTCTCCGTTCCTTAATCCCGGTTCGAGAAACAATCCATTCATCAGAAGTATCAACCATTGTTTCCAGTTCGGCATTGGTTAATACCCGCTTGGGAACGGCCAAGCCTGTTCCCAGAATGCCAATATGCGTCACCTATGTTGCCATCCTCTCCGCAATCCCTTGCACGATATTTTGCTGGACGCCCTCTTTGGCAACCCGAATAGCGTTGTAAATTGCTTTAGCATTCGAGCCACCATGGGCAATAATCACTACACCATTGACGCCCAAAAGCGGCGCTCCGCCATACTCCGTATAATCCACTTTTTTCTTAATCTCCCGCAGGCCAGGCTTGAGCAAGAGTGCACCCATTTTCGTCGACAGAGAACTGGTGAACTCCTCTTTCATCATGCCAAAGAGGGCGTCTGCCAAGCCTTCAGCAAACTTGAGCACAACATTTCCTACGAAACCGTCACAGACCACTACATCACAATGTCCGGCAGAAATATCCCGGCCTTCAATATTACCCACGAAGTTCAATGAAGCATCCTGCAGCATTGTGTAGACTTCCTTCACCAGGCTGTTGCCCTTGCTGGGCTCGTGTCCGATGTTTAAAAGTCCCACCCTGGGCCGATGAATGCGGAGCACATTCTCCGCATAAATAGATCCCATCTGGGCGAACTGGACCAGCTGACTTGGTTTGCAGTCCACATTGGCGCCTACGTCTACGATCAAAGCTACACCGGTACGGGTAGGCATTAAACTTGTAATGGCCGGCCGTTCCACTCCCTTAATGCGGCGAATGGTAAGTACTCCAGCAGCCATTGTGGCTCCTGTACTTCCTGCGCTGACCAGGGCGCCGGCGGCCCCTTCCTTGACCAGGCGGGCGGCCTGAACCAGTGAAGAGTTAGGTTTGCTGCGCACCGCTTCTGCCGCTTCATCCATTTGGATCACTTCAGGAGCATGCACGATTTCAATCAGATCACTTCCAGGTTTCCCGTTTATCAGTGATTTCAATCTCGTTTCATTTCCGGTCAGAATCACCCTGATCCCGTCCTGCTCTGCAGCCTGGAGGGCACCCTTCACAATCTGCTCCGGAGCATAATCCCCTCCAAAGGCATCTACTGCAATTTTAATCACGGCCCACTCCCCCTTTTTCACTCACATCGACCACAACAAACTCACCGCGAAACACGATTTCATCATGGACAAAGCTGCTCACACTGACTTGATAGCGATTGCCTTGGACTGAGGTGACATTGGCTTTAGCCACGACCCGCTCTCCAAGGTGGACTGTTTGATAAAACCTGACTTCAGCCGTCTTGGTTAACACTACTTCGGAGTCGACCAAAGCTACAGCCATAGAGTTCCCCTGGGCAAAGAGGAAGTGTCCGCGCATGATCTGATTGCGGGCAAAAACCATCTCATCTGTAACCATCAGAACAGATGTGGCATTGCGCCCTAAGTTCAGCTCAACCAACTCGCCTATGACTTCTTCACCGCTGAGGGCACGAACCTCAGAGTAGGTGCGGGAAGCGATCTGCCGTGCCCTTTCCCGCAGTTCAGGAATATCCAAGGCCATCCTGTCCAGGCGAATAGTGGCTACACTCACCTGCAGTTCGTCCGCTAACTGCCAATCGGTTAAAAACGGATCTTCCCGCAACAAATCCTGCAGAGCCTTGCGCCGCTCTTTGCGGTCCAGTTTAGGTTTCATCAAGCCGCCTCCTTATCGCCAAGTATTAGTACCAGGTTATAAGTGAACTATCTTGAGTATAGTGCATCTGAACAGTAAAGTAAAGAAAAATCTCCAAAAAAAAGATGCCCTTTCCAGGACACCTTCTCCAAATTATTCAGCTTCTTTAATCGTCACAACTTGACGTCCTTTGTATGTGCCACAGCTGAGGCATACTCGATGAGGCAATTTTGGTTCACGACAATTAGGACAAATATTAGCTGCAACGGCTTCCATACGATGCCAGTTGGCTCTGCGCTTGTTAACTCTTGCTTTTGAATGTCTTCTCTTTGGAACTGCCATGGTCTTTCCTCCTCTCTGGCGTGGTCGTTTCCGACACTTGTTGTAGCAGTTTGCTTAAAGGTGCCAATCGAATGTCAATATTAGGATCGGGGCACTCGCAAGTGCCTTCCGATAAGAGGGTTCCACAGCCCGGACACAACCCGGGGCAATCCTCCCGGCACACCGGTTTCATCGGGATGTTCACTAATACAGACTCTTCAATCAGGCTGGTTAAGTCGATTTCATGCCCTTCCACTAGAAGGTCATCATCCCAGAGAGGATCTTCCTCCTCTAAAGGATGGATCGAAAACTCTTCTGCAATGGATGTCTCAATCGTCGTTTGCATGGGTTTTAGACATCGGCTGCACAGAAGTTCTGCCTCCACCGACAACACCCCTGTCACCAGGTATCCGTCGCCAGTGTTGGTCACTTTCAGGTTACATACAATGGGACCTGCCGCCTCTCTAAAACTGGCTGGGAGTTCTTTGCTCACTTCCAAACAAGCTCCCTTGCGACCCATGATCGAACTTATGTTGAGACGCATCTAAATCACCTCATAGATTATACAAAGATTCCCTCACGCTGTCAACTGCCACAGGGGGCAGTCATAAAGATTAACTCGGATTAGTATGAATTAGCATAAGGACAGTAAAGGGTGTGTGAACTGTGACTCGAAGTCGAATTTTGGCGGTAATCGTCTTTCTCGTCGCTGCCATGACAGTAGTCTTCCCCGAGACAGCTTTCCTGGCCTCGCTGGAAGGCCTTAAACTCTGGTTTGAAATCGTCCTGCCTACCCTGCTGCCCTTCTTTATTATGGCAGAGCTGCTCATGGGACTTGGGGTAGTGCACTTTATCGGCTCACTTTTAGAACCTGTTATGCGCCCCTTATTTAGACTTCCCGGCGTAGGGGGCTTTGCGGTAGCCATGGGCATTACGGCTGGATATCCCTTAGGAGCGAAAATTACAGGGGAGCTTGCCCGCAACAAATCCCTGACCCAAGTCGAGGCCGAGCGGCTGGCTGGATTTGCCACCACCGCAGGTCCCCTCTTTTTGATCGGGGCAGTAGGCCTCGGCATGTTCGGCCAACAGGAACTAGGAGTCACCTTGCTGATCGCGCATTGGCTGGGAGCCCTCTGCGTAGGATTTTGCCTGCGTCTGCATAAAGGCCCCGAGAGCCCAAAAATAAAAAGAGAAGGCTCATACCTGGGGCAGGCTGTCAAGGCTCTGGATAAAGCCCGCCGCAGTGACGGACGTCCTTTCGGCCGGGTCTTCAGCGATGCAGTCCGGGAGACTGTGCAGTCCATGCTCTTTATCGGCGGCTGCATTATGTTCTTTTCCGTCCTGGTGCAGGTAATTAGCGCCGCCGGCATTCTAAGTCCGGTTAAGACAGTCATAGGCGGTCTTTTGCATCTGATTGGCTTTGACGCCTCTCTAGCAGACGCTCTGCTCCATGGTTTCTTTGAGACCACCCTCGGTGCCCAAACCGCCAGCCAGAGCGTGGCATCCTTGGGCGCCAAGGCCTCCATTGCCAGCCTAATCATTGGCTGGAGCGGACTCTCAGTCCAGATGCAGGCGGCCACAATGCTCTCAGGAACTAATGTGCGCTTCAAGCCCTTTCTCTATGCCCGCATCTTGCACGGACTCTTCTCCGGCATTTTCACCGCCCTGTTATTAGGACCGATCAGTTTCGTTCCCGCATCTTTCAAGCAAGCGCTGCCGGCTGTCAGCACAAGCGAGTATCTGAATGGAAATTTTGCCGTGCGCTTTCTAGCCTCAGCACGCCTGGCCACTAGTTTTCTCTTAATTCTTGTGATTATTCTAAGCGTGGTCTGGCTCCTGAAACGGATGATCTACATCTCTTTTCGGCCCCGCACCTAATCTTCCGCTGCAAGCTCATTGATACCGGCATCCACAACCTGCAGGGTCTTAGTCAAAGCCTCGCTTAAGTCGGAGAGAATCTGCTGTGCGTACTCCTTTGAACCCCGCTCGATTTCGGCAGCCTGACGCTTAGTTTCCTCCAGGAGCAGCTTACTTTCGGCCTCCGCCTGGCGATAAATCTCACTGCTGGCCACCAGCTTCTGCGCGTACTCTTCGGCCTTGGCAATAATCCGTTTCGCCTGCTCCTGACCATCGGCAATCAGCTTGTCCTTCTCAGAGGAAACTACCTCTGCCCGCTTTACCTCTTCAGGAATAGCCGCTCGGATAATGTCTAGCAAGTCAAAGAGCTCATCAGCGTCAACGAGAACCCTGCCAACTAAAGGAACTTCAGGTGCCTTCTCCACTAGTGCTTCCAATTGGTCAATTAAGACCAGAAGATTCACTCGGTTCACAGTTACCTCTCCCTACTTCTAAATTTGTCATCTAACAGCGCAGCAACCCGGGGGCTCACCCATTTTGACACGTTGCCGCCAAATTCGGCAACCTCCTTCACAGCGGAAGAGCTAATAAACGAGTACTTGCTGCTGGTCATCATGAATACCGTCTCGATGCTGCTGTCCAGATTGCGATTCATGGCGGCAAGTTTAAACTCGAACTCAAAATCGGTTACAGCCCTCAAACCGCGAACTATGGCCACGGCATTTTTCTGCTTGGCGTAATCAACCGAAAGACCGCTAAAAGTCTCTATACTCACATTTTCTATTCCCTTAACTTCTTCCCTAAGCATTTCAGCCCGCTCTTCCACGCTGAACAGCGGTACTTTGTGGGGGTTGTGCAAAACTGCTACATACATATGGTCAAAAAGTGTGCTGCCTCGTTTAATAATGTCTAGGTGCCCATATGTAACGGGGTCAAATGTCCCTGGGCAAACCCCAATTCTCACGCTAACTCCCCCTCATGTCATAAAAAAGTAGTTGATTGTCTCCATAGCGCTCCTCGCGCTTAAGGCAAAGTTTCGACATACCCCTAGGTGCTTCCTCTTTTTTACTGGCCTCGGCAATGATAATTCCGTCATTTTTCAATACTCCTAAAAGAGCCGGATGTTCCAGTGTTTTTTTCACCAGTCCCTGTTCATAGGGGGGGTCTAAGAATACGAAATCAAACTGCCGGCCTCCCCTTTCAAGCTGCGCCAGGGCCCGGAAGACATCATTGGTGTAAACTGTCCCACCGCTCAGCCTTGCCTTCTCCAGATTGGCCCTAATCTGGGCTGTACAGGCCCGGCTGGCATCGACCCACACCACATCGCCTGCACCCCTGCTGAGGGCTTCCAAACCAATCGAACCGCTGCCGGCATACAGATCAAGGAAAAGGCTGCCTTTGACTGCAGGCCCTAAAATATTGAAAAGAGCCTCCTTGACGCGATCCCCTGTCGGCCTGGTGGCCAGGCCCTGCACACTGGCAATTCTGGTTCCCTTTGCTTTTCCTGCAATAATGCGCAACACTAAAACCTCCTCACCAGGCCACGCGCTCAAGCTCGCCTGCTAACTCGGGATATGATGCTAAGGTTGGATCCTGGATAAGAAGCTTCTCCACTTGGCCCGCGGCCTGCTGCAAGATCTCCGTGTCTTCCTCCAGATCTGCCAAGCGGAAGAAGGGCTGTCCCCACTGGCGAACCCCAAGCAAATCTCCTGGTCCCCTAAGGCGCAGATCTTCCTCAGCAATGAAAAATCCGTCATTAGACCGCCGTACAACCTCAAGCCTCTCCCTGCTGTGGGGTGAGAGATTATAAGCGAGCAAAAAGCAGATTCCAGGTTTGCTGCCCCGTCCTACGCGGCCCCGGAGCTGATGCAGCTGTGCTAAGCCAAAGCGCTCTGCGTTTTCAATCACCATCACAGTTGCATTGGGCACATCCATGCCTACTTCAATTACGGTAGTGGCCAGGAGCACGTCGATTTCTCCGGCAGCAAAGGCCGCGAAGACTTCGTCCTTCTCTTTGCCCATCTGTCCATGAATAAGGCCCACCCGCACCTTTGCCAGGGGGCCTCTCTGCAGGTCAACCATTTCCTGAGTGGCTGCTTTGAGGTCCATGTGCTCAGATTCCTCAACCAAAGGAAAGACAACATAGGCCTGCTCCCCCTGGCGCACCCTGGTGACTACATAGCGGTAGACTTCATCGCGCCGGACCGGATCAACCAGGCGCGTATCTATAGGCGTCCGTCCCGCGGGCAGATCCCGAATTTCAGTAGTATCCAGATCAGCATACATCGTCAGGGCCAAGGAGCGGGGTATTGGGGTTGCGCTCATCACCAACAGATCCGCATTACCCTTACCCAAGAGGGCCGAACGCTGGCGTACACCAAACCGGTGCTGCTCATCGACAATGGCCAGGGTCAAGTGGCGGAAGTTCACCTTTTCGGTAATCAGGGCATGGGTGCCCACAACCACGTTACAGTCGCCGCTTTCCAAAGCAGCCCTCACCCTGGCCTGTTCCTTGGCCTTCATGTTCCCAATCAAAAGCTCCACAGCAAGACCTAAAGGCTCCAGGGAGTTTTTTAGCCGCTGCACCATTTGCCTAGCCAGCACCTCGGTGGGAACCATCATGGCCACCTGGCCAAAGCTGGCCGCGGCCTTAACAGCAGCGTATTCAGCAACAACTGTCTTGCCTGAACCAACGTCGCCCTGAATTAAACGGCGCATCGGGCGCCGTGCTTCCATGTCCAGGGCCACTTGTTCGATGGCTTCCCTTTGCCCTTTAGTTAGTGTAAAGGGGAGATTGGCAAAATAGCGTTTCACAAGCTCGCCGTCTGACTGATGGGCAATGCCGTCTGCATGCCTTTTTCCCCTCTGCAGTCCTAGGAGAAAGAGGAAGAACTCTTCGAAGACCAAGCGCTCCCGGGCCCGTTCATAGCTCGTCCAGTCCCTGGGAAAGTGAATCTCTCTGATCGCTTCCCTGCGGCCTAGACGGGTGCCCCTGACTGCTTCAGGCAGGCATTCGGGCAGAAATTCCAGATGCTTCAAGGCCGTCTCCGCCCAGCGCAGGCGCTGATCATTGGAAATCCCTGCCGCCAAGGGATAGACCGGCAGCAAAGGATATTTGGGGGCGCGTAAAAAAACCTCCGGGGAGCTCATCTCCGGACCGAAAAGTCCGGGTCTGGGCACGCCATAGACCCACAGGCGCCCGGCCCTTTCTAACTTGCGATAAAGGTAGCTTGAACCATGCCCTTTGTGATAAACAAACCAGGTTAGCCGGAGTGACTGTCCGAGCTGGCCCTGGATTATGCGGCGCCCCCTGGAAATGCGGCGCTCGGTCAGGTTTGTGAGCTGCCCAAAGGTCAGCTGCGGCGTATCAATTTTAACCTGCTCCGGTGCTACCGTTTTCTGAAAGTCCTTATAATCCCTGGGATAACTGAACAAAACATCACGCACTGTTTCTAATCCTAGGGCCCTAATGGTTTGGGCACGCTTCTCTCCAATGCCGGGAAGCACTGTAACCGGAGCATCCAGCATACTTTGCACCACTAAACCACCCCATTCTACAAAAAGACCCTTATCCTGCAGATTGCTCAGGGATAAGGGTCGCCGCCCACGTCAGGCAGGCTCTCTCAGACAGCATAAAGGAAGAGGGCAACAACACCGGGACCTGTGTGAACACCAATTGTCGGTCCAATTTCACCCATTAACACTTCACCATCTACAGGCAGAATCTTGGCCAGGGCCTCCTGAATCTGAGCAGCCTCATCCGGGCTTACAGCATGGCTGAGGGCCGCTCGTACGCTTTTGTCAGGAAATTTCTCCTTGAACTGATTCACAAGTTCACGCACCCGTTTCAGCGCCTTAGCCTTGCCCCGAATCTTCTCAAAGGGGGCCACTTCCCCATCAACTAAGGTGAGGATAGGCTTAATATTGAGCATAGTGCCTACCAGAGCCGAAGCCAGCCCAATCCGGCCGTTCTTCTTCAAATACTCCAAAGTGTCCACGACGAAGTAGACCTGGAGCTGATCGACTGCTTGCTGCACATCGGCGAGAATCTCATCCAGATCCTTTCCAGCCTGCACACCCTGGGCCGCAGTGGCTGCCACAAGTCCCAGGCCCATCGACGCAGACTTGCTGTCGACCACCTTAACTTGAATATCCGAGTCAAGCATGGTGCTGGCCAGAACAGCCGATTGGTAAGTCCCGCTCATCTTGCTGCTTAAATGAACAGAGATGATGGTGTCCCCAGGCTGGGCAATTGCTTCATACATGGCGACAAAATCGGCGGGCGACGGCTGACAGGTGCTGGGCATCTCGCTTTCAGCCTTCAGCTTAGCATAAAATTCAGAGACAGAAATCTCTTCCCCATCTTTATAAATATCTGAACCAAACTGAACTGTCAAAGGCACTACATTTATCGCCAGGCGCTGTCGAACCTCCATGGACAGATCTGATCCGCTATCGGTCACAACATGGATTTTTCCCATTATATTTCCCCTCCCTTATTCTACTGAGACAATATAGTAATATAATGGCTGACCGCCGGCATAGACCTCCACTTCGCAATCGGGGTACTTTTCATTCAGCGCTTCGCCTAAAAGTTCAGCCTGTTCAGCTTCCTGATCTTCTCCGTAGTAAACACTGATCACTGTGGAATCTTCGTCTACCATGGAGTCCAAGAGATCACAGGCAA
Organism: Bacillota bacterium; assembly: GCA_012520315.1. Classification (GTDB taxonomy): domain Bacteria; phylum Bacillota; class Limnochordia; order Darwinibacteriales; family Darwinibacteriaceae; genus UBA5420. The sequence goes on from JAAYOM010000018.1 coordinate 43,371, forward strand.
CGTCGTTGGGGTTAGATCCTACCACAGCAATCTTGCCTTCTGCCAGGCCAATGATATCACGTTCTTCGATCTGTAAATCGCCAGCCACAGTCGAACGCACCGCGTAGGTGATTTCACCGGTTTTCACTTCGCTGAGGCTGCTTTCCATGGCAGCAACATTATCCTCCAGGGGATCGTCCTGCACAAAATACATCATGGCACTAATGCCTTGGGGAGCAGAGCGCGTCGGCACAACCCCGACCTCTTTTTCCACAAGTTCTTTGACCTGCTGCGCTGCGAAAATTACATTCTTATTATTCGGAAGAATGATTACGGATTTTGCATTCACGCTGTTGACAGCCGTCACCAAATCTTCCGTACTTGGATTCATCGTTTGACCGCCGGTGACAACGTAGTCCACGCCTAGGCTGCGGAAAATCTCAGCCAGCCCCTCGCCGGCCACAACCGCCACAACGCCGACTTCTGTTGCCTCATTGGACTGTACAGCTGCTTGTGGAAAGCCCACAACATTGTCCACGTTGGCAGAGTAATCCAAACGATGGTTTTCTTTATGGCTGGCAAACTCCTGGTTCTGCAGCATCATGTTGTCAATGGCAATCTCTGTTAGATTGCCCAGCTCTCCGCAGTACTGTAAAATTTGCCCTGGGTAGGCAGTGTGGATGTGCACTTTCGTCACATGCTCATCGCCTACCACAATCACAGAGTCACCTTGGCTTTCCAGCTCTGTGCGGACCTTCTCTGTGTCAATACCTTCTCCGAGGATGATAAACTCCGTGCAGTATTTATTGACCAGCACTTCCCCTTGGATCTGGACAGCCTCAACAGGTTTCGTTGAAACTTCCAACTGTTCCGCCAGGAGAACTTCCAGTTCCTCAGGTGCGGTAGTCAATCCTGCCCAAAAGCCTTCAAAAATGCAAAGAAGTCCTTGACCGCCCGCATCTACCACGCCAGCCTCCTTTAAGACCGGGAGCAGGTTGGGAGTATCGGCTAAGGCCTGCTGCGCGCCGAGCAAAGCAGCCCTAATTACGCCAGCGGCGTCCTTGCCCTCCTCTGCTGCCTCTTCGGCCGCTTCAGAAGCAACACGGGCAACGGTGAGCATAGTGCCTTCCACCGGTTTCATTACAGCCCGATAGGTGGTCTGGGAGGCAGACACAAAGGCTCGGGCCAGATCTTCACCTGTCGCCTCAGCTTTCACCTCTGCCAGTCCATCGGCAAAACCCCGGAAGAATTGAGACAAGATCACACCGCTGTTGCCCCTGGCCCCCATGAGAGAACCCCGGGCCAGAAATTTGGTGAGCGACCCTATTTCAGCGTCACTTGCCCTGTCTAACTCCTTGACTGCCGCATTTAGCGTCAGAGACATGTTTGTCCCGGTATCACCATCTGGAACAGGAAACACATTTAAAGCATTAACTGTATCTTTTTGCTGCTCGAGATTGCGTGCTGCGACCAGCAACATGTTTTTTAGCGTTACGCCATTTATAACGTCCAAAACATTTCCTCCGATCACTTTCTCTTTGCAGATGTAACCCGCACACTCTGAACCTTAACGTTTATGCTTTCAACGTTGAGGCCCAGCATGGTTTCAACTGCATACTTGACCCGCTCCTGAACAATTCGAGCTACTTCAGATATCTTCACGCCGTACTCTACCACAATGTAGAGCGTGATCGTGATACTATCTTCATTAAACTGAATGTCTACACCCCGTTCAAAATTATCCCGGCGGAGCAGGTCAGTTAGTTCATCCTGAATATTGCGCGGGGCCATGCCTACTAGCCCATAGCATTCCATGGCTGCAACGCCTGCAATGGTGGCGATGACCTCTTCACGTATGGAAACTTTTCCATATTGGGCTTGAATTTCTTGGGCCACTTATACGTTCCCCCCTAAAAGATTTCCAAATTGGACCATAATCTATCATACCCATTCTAACCATTTGCACCCTACTTGTAAAGGATTTTATCCTGACAGGCTTTTGCGCTTGCATTCTGCAAAAGCCTGTGCTAAAATTAGATTCGTTATGGAAACTTGTTCAAAGGGGGTAGAAAACATGGCCAGAAGGTGCGTTATCTGTGACAAGGGCACCGCGTTCGGTAATTACAGAAGCCACGCTGAGAATAAAACGCGCAGAAATTGGAAACCAAACCTGCAAAAGGCTCGCATCGTGCTAAAAGGAAGTCCCAGACGGGCTTATGTATGTACTAGATGTTTGAAGAGCGGAAAAGTAGAACGTGCCTTGTAGGTTCGCCCCTGTTTCAATTGCCTATGAACGTAAATACCCCTAGGGTTTTCCCTAGGGGTATTTTATGTCATATTACCGCCAAAAGAACTCCATCTTCCAGCCGCACAGAAATATCCTCTGCCTGGGCCACATTGCTGATACTCAACGTGCTCCCCTTTCTAAGAGTTGCACCCTCCAAAGGATACATAAGGCCGGTCGTTGAAACACCCTTGGCCTGTGGGGTGAGGGGAATCAACGAAACGCAGCTGCCCTTGGGCACCTGGGCCTGAAACTCGGTGCAAAATGCACTGAGACGGTGTTCCCGTGTTAAGAGCCAGTTCTCAATCCCCGCCTTGGCCAAGCGATAAAGGAGCTCCACATTGCCCAGGGCATGGTCGATCCGGCTGCCCCAGCCGCCAACTATAGTTAAACTGGCTGTCCCCATCTGCCGGGCATACTCCACCGCCAGGTCTAAATCGGTCTCATCCTTTCTGGCAGGCACACGCTGAAAAGGAATGCCCCTGGCCTGCCAATACTCCTTGGTGACTTGGTCTATAGAATCCTGATCGCCGATGATAATCTCGGGGGTCAGCTCCCATGCCTTGGCCAAAGCGGCGCCCCCGTCGGCACATATCACCAGGGCATCCCCGGCCAGATGGGGCGGAGCATGGGGAATATCTTCCCCTGAAGCTAAAATCAGGGCAGACTTACCTATAGTCTGGCACAAAGAGATCACTCCGTTTGCTAAGCAGCAGTATTATTACTCCTACTAGGACTGCCTCAGGAACAAGGTAGGACGCATTGTAACCCAACGAGTAAAGCAAAACCGGCGTCCCTTCAGGGGCATATTCAGCAAAGAAGACAACTCCTGCTGCGACATGAATTAGATAGCGCAAAAGCGAGCCGGCAGCGACACCTAACAGACGCTTCTGCCTCATTAGACCAAAGCCGGCAGCGCCAACCGCCATGTAGGGCACTGGGTAGTCCAGCAAAAGCTGAACGGGATGAATCACAAAGGGCGAAATCAAAAGCTTAGCAAAGCCAAGGAGGGCGCCCCCTAACATACCCATTTTGCCCCCGTGGCGAAAAGCCAAGATAAAAATGGGGACCATCTCCAAAGACACGCTTCCTCCCTGGGGCATCCTAAACAATTTCAGGAGAGAAAGCAGTACGGCAGCTGCAACTAAAAGGGATACCTCCACCATAATCCGCAAATTCTTGTCACGCATTGCAAATACCTCCTTAGAACTGCGACACTGTTCCACAGGACGGCGCTAAATAGAAAAGACACGGCAGCAGCGGTCCATGTCTTGGTCTACCGCTTCCCTACGCTGGAATTATCCAACAGGTTCTAAGGGTTAGGGTCAAAAACCCACTCTCAGCCATAAAGCACCCCTAGCGGAACTATATCGTTTGCCCTATTACTTCTATCTCCGATGTGAAAATCCTTCTCATAAGAAAAAAGATCAAGAGCATCCTTGTCGTCCAGGATGCTCTATTGCCCTACCGGGTGGTTAGGTATACTTTCTTGGTGGTTTCGCGGGCTTGCGAAATCTCCATGCCCAGGGATACGGTATTTTTTTGTAGGTGATCATATTAAGGTGTCTGCCCTCCTTTCATTATGTATTAACCCCGCCACCCAGCCTAATTAGATAATACACTGAATTGTCAGACTTGTCAAGCATGGCATTGCATTTTTTTGAACAATTACACCAAAAAAAGAGACAAGGTTATCCTTGTCTCGCCGCAGCGCGCATTTTTTCAATATAGAAGGCTGGATCCTCCGCCCCGAAGATTGCCGAACCAGCCACAAAATTGTTAGCTCCGGCCATCAACAGATCTGCCAGATTGTCGAGGCCAATGCCCCCGTCAACCTGCAGTTCGATCGGCCGCACTCCGATTAGTTCACGGCAGTCCCGGACCTTCTGCACCATGGCCGGTATAAATTTTTGTCCGCCAAAGCCAGGATTCACCGTCATTAACAAAATCAGGTCCAGATCGTCAAGTATATACTTCAGACCGTTCAGCGGCGTATGGGGATTGAGTGAGACGCCTGCCTTCACCCCTAAATCCCTTATTTTCTGCAGTGTTCTCTGCAAGTGCGTTACCGCTTCATAATGAACTGTAATAAACTCAGGCTGCACTGAGGCAAATTCCTCGAGAAACTGATCAGCATCGGCAATCATCAGATGAATATCGAGGGGAACAGCGGAACTGCGCTTAGCCGCCTTAATTATCGGCATGCCAAAGCTGATATTTGGTACATAGTGGCCGTCCATTACATCTATGTGCAGCAAGTCAGCATTTTCGACCTTTTCCAGTTCGCTCCGTAAGTTGCTCAAGTCAGCTGCTAAGATCGAAGGGCTGATTCTAATTTCCATTTATGCGTCCCCTTTCTAGTAACTAGGTGCTGCTTCAGCGAGCAGGATCAGATAGTGTTCATAGCGTTTTTCTAGAATCTCTCCCCTGCACACAGCTTCTTTCACCTGGCAGCCGGGCTCCTGCCGATGCAGGCACCCGCGAAACTGGCAGCCGTCGATATACTTGCGAAATTCAGGAAAGGCAAACTGAAGATCCCGTTCCTGTCTTGGCTCAATCTGCAGTCTGGAAAAACCGGGGGTGTCTGCCACATACCCGCCCCCAATTGGCAGAAGCTCTACACTGCGGGTAGTATGCTTCCCCCTCTGGGTTTTAACGCTCACTTTGCCTGTCTCCAGATTCAAGCTGGAATCAAGCGCGTTTAGCAAAGTCGACTTTCCCACCCCTGAAGGGCCGGCCAAGGTCGTAACCCTACCCTGCAGGCAGGCTTTCAACTGCTCCAGCCCCTGTTTTTCAACACCGCTTGTTACCAAGGTTGGATAGGAAATGCCGCTGTACATCGCCTGAAGCTCTGCAGCTCTCGCCGGATCAAGATCCCCTTTGTTAATTACCACGATGCAGTCGATTCCCAAAAGCTCGGCCTGGACCAGAATACGATCTAGCAGCAAGTAATTAGGCGCAGGATTCTGCACAGATGAGACCACTATCACCTGGTCCACATTGGCAATGGCCGGACGGGTCAACTCGTTTCTGCGAGGCAGGATCTTCTCCACAGCACCTCGCCCTTGTGCTTCCCGTGAGATCTCGACCCTGTCACCTACCAGGATCCTGTCATCCCGCAGACGCAGCCTGCCCCGGAGTGAACACAGCACAAGGCCTCCCTCTGTCTGCACCTCATATGTTCCGCCTATACCTTTGACAATAATTCCCTGTTCCATAAATCACTCCTGGAATAGCGCATCATAAAACTGACGACCGCCAATGTATACCTGCAACCTTGCGTTTTGTCCTCTACCCTGCACACTCTGCTCCACTGAACTGCCGCCCTTGTGAACCTGGCGATAAACTTCCCGGGCACCGAAGTCGTCGATGACCAAAATTACAACCTCCTGCTCAGGCCCTGGCGGTACGTTGATCGTAACGTTTTCAGTCTTCCACAAATTCTCATGAATCCATTGCGGCTCTTCCCGAGTATCCTCTGGTTCCTCCGCTACGTGAGGCGCAGGCGTCATCCCCTGTGAATAAACGAAGTCGATGGTCCAGCCGGGCTGAACCTGGGTGCCGGGGGCAGGATTCTGCTCGATAACCTGGCCTTGGGGGAAAATAGTGCTGTACTCACGCCAGGAGTTGCCCAGCGGCAGGCCCAACTCTCTAATGCGGGCCTTTACCAGCTCGAAGTCTTGGCCCCGGAAATCCGGCAACGCAAAGGTTAAGGGAGCTTCCTGTCCCTTGCTGACCACAAGGTTCACCACAGTTCCCTTCATAACCATCCCGCCTGCTTCAGGCCACTGCTCAATAACGATGCCGGGACTGACCTCAGGATCGTACGCTTCCTCCTCATCCCCAAGCACAAAGCCTGCCTGGGTTAGGGACAGTTTTCCCTCCCGGGCAGTGAGGCCCACTACCGACGGCATAACGACTTCCTCGGGGCCTTTGCTCACCCTCACCAGGATTTCCCGTTTTTGCTTGACCATGCGGCCGGCCAGTGGATCTTGACTAATAATGTAACCTGCCGGAACTTCGTTATCAAATATTGCCTGCTCGACCTTGAGGACTAGATCTGCATCCCGCAGCACGCTAGCTGCCTCAAGCTCAAAAAGGCCAACCACATCCGGCACCCTCACATCTTCTAAGAACAAAATTTTAGGAATTAAGCGCACAATGCCAAATCCCGCTCCCACCACAAGGAGCAAAATCACCAGAATAACAAGTACCTTAGATCTGCGGCCCGTGCCTGCGGCCTTCTTTTCCTTCTTTTTACTGCGTTTCTTTCGACTGGCCAAACCAAGACCTCCTTCCTTTGACTGTCCTGCAACGGGCAGAGGCATAGTTTGATCGCCTGGTTCATGCCCATCGCCATGCTGCTCCAGTTCCAGACGGCGTTCAATTCTCTGAAAGTCCCTGACCACCTCTTCTGCACTGCCTGCTCGTTTCTTGGGATCCTTATTGAGCAGTTTCAAAACCAGATCCTCTAACTCACGATCTAAATCAGGACGGGCATCTCGCAGCGGCAGTGGATTTTCCTGGATATGCTTCAGGGCAATGCTAATGGGCGAATCACCCTTGAAGGGAGTCTGCCCAGCGATCATTTCGTAGAGAACTATGCCTAAAGAATAGAGGTCGCTAGCGGCCTGAACATTGACCCCCCGAGCCTGTTCGGGCGAAAAGTAGTGGACGGAACCTAAGACCATGCCTGTCTGGGTCAAATTCGTGCTGCTCATAGCCTGGGCGATACCGAAGTCTGTCACTTTAACCCGACCCTCATCGGTCACAAGTATATTGTGCGGCTTAATATCGCGGTGAATAATCCCATGGTAATGGGCGTGGGCCAAGCCCATGGCAATTTGCTTTCCCACACGGACAATCACATCCTGGGAGAAATGTTGCCTATGGTCGCGAATAAGATCATGCAGATTATTGCCTTGTACAAACTCCATCACAATATAATGAATGTTGTCGATCTCACCGACATCGTAAATATTGACGATATTGGGATGGGATAAACTCGCAGCCGATCTTGCTTCTCGGCGGAAACGCTCGACAAACTCATCATCATCGGCAAACTGGGAACGCAGGATTTTAACTGCAACAGTTCTGCTCAGCAAATGATCCTTGGCACTGTAAACCAAGGCCATGCCTCCGTCGCCGACCTTTTCTAGAATCTCATAACGATTGGCCAACATTTCTCCAATCATATTCTCACCCTTTGAACCTTACTCGTTGACTGCAAGAGCGGCTTCCAGCAGCCTTACACCAATTGGCACCGCAACCTGGCTCCCGGATCCTCCGTGTTCGACTAAGACAGCAACTGCAGCTTGCGGTCTCTCAGCCGGAGCAAATCCGATAAACCAGGCATGGTCACTCCCCTGCCCCATCTGGGCCGTACCCGTCTTTCCGCCGTAGTCGAAGGCCGTATCTAAACTGGTTTGTGCGGTACCTTCTGCGGCAGCCAATTCCATCGCCCCAAGCAAAGCGGCAGCTGCCTCCTCAGGCATCACTTCTCTGATTGGCTGAGGCCGCGTAATTTGCCGCATTTTAAGTCCTCCCCGCACTTCCTGCACCACATAGGGGCGCATCATTATTCCTCTGTTAGCAATGGCAGATGCGACTGCAGCCATTTGCAGCGGTGTAACCAAAAGCTCCCCCTGCCCGATGCCAAGCTGAGCAAAGTCATAATCAGAACTGACCCGGCCGGGCACATGTCCGCCTAGATTAGGCAGATCAAACTGTATTTCGGCACCTAAGCCAAATTCCCGCAACACAGTCAACAGGCCGTCTCCCAGTTCCATTGCCAACTGGGCAAAAACAACGTTGGATGAGAGGGCCAGGGCCTGATCGGCAGTAATCTTGCCGTAGGCCTTGCCGCCGAAGTTTTGGATAGTGCGGTTTCTTATTGCCAAAGAACCCCCATCATCCCAGACTTGACTGCCGACTGTATGTTCCTGGCTAAGGGCGGCTCCATAGACAATGGGCTTTACTGTTGAACCAGGGGGATAAAGGCCATGGGTTGCCCTGTTTAGAAAAGGACTTCGTTGATCAGCCAAATAATCTGACCAGTTGGCATCTAACTCATTACCGTCGACCCAGGGCGCCGAGGCCAGAGCCAGCACTTCGCCGGTTGCAGGCTTCATGACCACAACTGCACCTTCGCGCCCTTTGAGCGCTTCCTCCGCACTTTGCTGAACTGCAAGATCCAGAGTTGTAATCAGGCTCCGTCCCCGGCTTAAGTCCTCGTGGAAAATGCGTTCCAGTCCTGTCATGCCGTAGCGCTGGTGAAAATAGCCCACCACATGACTAAGGGATGCTGTACTGTAAGTGCGGGCAAAGATTTCTCCATCCGGGGCTGACTCCGCCAGGGCAAGTCCGTTGCGATCATAAACCGCACCCCGTCTCTCCTTAAACATCTGATAATAACGGGGATTGGCAGGATGGTCTTGAATCGGAGCGCAGAGCTGCCAGTAAAATGAACCGGCGAACAAAAGCCCATACATGAGGACAATTGCCAAGAAGGATTTGCGCACTAATCTCCACCCCCCTTTCCTCCCAGGCCGGCCACTATGCCAACCATGCCGAGCTGAGCTGCTAAAGAGGTAGAACCGAAACTGACAAAGGGCAGAGTCATGCCGCTAAAGGGCACTATACGCAAAATACCTCCCACCACCAAGAAGACTTGCAGATGCAGTAAAAGGGTCAAGCCTAGACCAATCAATTGCCGGCGCGGCTCTGTCATCACATGCACCAGGCGCAGAGACCAAAACGCTAAGCCTAAGTATACCATAAGCAAGGCAAAGGTGCCTAGAAACCCAAACTCTTCCCCAATTACCGCAAACAGGTAGTCAGTATGTACATTAGGAATAACCTGCACATAGCCTGCACCAAGGCCCCGTCCCGCCAGCCCTCCGCTGCGCAGGGCAAAGAGGCCTTGCAGCACCTGATAGCCGATGCTGTCTAAGTACTCCCAGGGCTGAGTCCAGGCCACAACCCTGTTTTGAAAATGGGGGAACCACTGGCAGGCAAGGACAAAGCCAAGGACAGATACTGCCAGATATCCGCAAAGCTTAAGCCAGCTGAACTGCCAGTGCAGGGAAAGCCAGCAGAAGACGAAAAAGACCAGAAGTGCCGGACCGAGGTCCCGCTGCCAGGCTAAAATCAGAAGAAAACTGCCAAGGACGGCGAAAAGCTCCCGTTTGGAACGGCCTTCTGTGAAATAATGGGCCAAGTAGAACACCAGGAAGATCCGGGCAGCCTCGACCGGTTGAAAACGCAAGCCAAAAAGGGAAATCCACGCCCTGGCCCCGCCTGCGCTTTGACCAAACAATGCGGTTGCGGCCAAAAGTCCAATGGCCAGGCCAGCCCAGACAAGCGGATGCCCAAAGCTCTTGCTGCCCGTCCATAAGCCAAGTAGATAGGCCAGACCTGCAATTAGTATTCCCCAGGTGTGAGAGGAGGCCCAGGCGGGACTGAGGCGGGTCAAAAAGATCCAGCCAGTCATAGCCAAGACAGCCATAAAGGGCATTGCCCCAGCATCATAGCCTAAGCCTCTGGTAAGAAAAAACAAAACCATGACCAGAACCCAAAGTACTAAAGGCTGCCACCACCAAATCTGCCCCTGCAGCCAAAACAGCCACCCGATCAGGCAGAGGAGCCAGCCGGTAAACTCAAACCAAGTACGATAGGGGATTCTGATCACGGGAGTCCCTCCTCCTAGATCCTGGCCACAATCACCGTGATATTGTCAACCCCGCCGGATTGGTTGGCCAAATCAACCAAATCCTGAGCCAAATTGGAGGAATAAAAATCTTGCCTTAAGGTTTCTTCAATTAAGGAATCGTCTACGAGATCTGTCAGACCATCTGTACAGAGCATGAGCAGGGCACCAGGTGCAAGAGTCCTGGTAACCAGTTCCACTTCTATCTCGGCCGCTCCCAAAACCTGGGTAAGGATGTGTTTTTTCGGATGCGTGCGGGCTTCTTCAGCAGTAATTGTCTCCGAGCGAAGCAATTCGGCAACTACCGAATGATCACTGGTTATCTGCTCCAAACTTCCGCGGGAGAAGACATAGCAGCGGCTGTCACCAACATGGCCTACAGTGAGAACCACATTCCCTGTTTCGTCAGGTTCTGAGAGGGCGGCGAGTGTAATAGTGCTGCCCATGCCATGGTACGCCTCGTTATTCTTGCCCTCTGCGAGAATTCTCTCCTGGGCCTGATGGACAGCTGACAGCACTTCCCCCTTTGGGTCTTTGCCAGTAAAGGGAAAGGACTTGATAACTTCCGTTGCCAAGCTGGAAGCTACCTCCCCCGCTACATGCCCCCCCATACCGTCGCAGACCACAAGAATCCGGGAAGACACCCAGAGGGAATCTTCGTTGTTCTCGCGCACCAACCCTGTATCAGTTGCGGTTCTAATCTCCACGGCCTAACACCCCTACCTTAGCTCTTCGAGCATTGACTTAACAAACTGCAGCACAATTCTCACTAGCCAAACCATCAGAATCGCCCGTCCTATCCAGTGGATAAGGGCCATGCCTATCTCTCCTCATAGAGTAATACGGTATGCCCAACTTGGATCTTGTCGCCGTTTTTTAAAACAGCGCTTGAGATCGGCTCTCCATTAAGAAACGTGCCGTTCTTGCTCGAATTGTCTTTCAGTAACCACTCTTCGCCGACTCGGCTGAAACTGGCATGAACCCGGCTGCAGCCAGGATCACTCAGCCTAAGATGACAGCTCACTCCCCTGCCCACCAAAAATCCAGGCTGGAGCATTATTGCTTCCGAGTTCCAAATCAGGCAGCCCTGTTTGCCCTCGTCCGCTTTCTGCTCCTTCGCGACCTGATAACGCTTGGTAGGCGCAAATTCCTCTTCCTTGCCCTGTTTATCTTCGTCCTTCTTTGGTTGTTTCCCTCTTAGTCCTCCGATTAATGTCTTGAGCTTAGTTTTGAAACTTTCTTTCAAATCCTTCACTCCTGTAGCTGGGTTTGCCGCAGCTGGCCACACGCAGCTTCAATATCCGAACCCCGCTCTTTTCGCACTGAGACAGGGATATGTTTTGCTTCCAAAACACGTGCAAACTCCATCACACCTTGCTCAGATGGCCTCCTTTGGGTCGCAACAGGATTAATTGGAATTAGATTTACATGGCAGAGCCGTCCTTTAAGGAGCCTGCTGAGACTTTTGGCCTGCTCCGGAGTATCATTAAAATTGCTGATTAGGGCATACTCATAAGAGATGCGCCGACCGGTCCGGTCCGTATAGTAATCGCAGGCCTGCAAAAGCTCAGCAAGGGGAAAACGTTTGTTAACCGGCATCACTTGTGATCGCTTTGCATCAGTCACCGCGTGGAGGGAAATAGCCAAATTGACCTGCAGATCCTCCTCCGCCAGGGCTTTGATCTGGGGAACCAACCCGCAGGTGGAGATGGTTATGCGACGGGCACCCAGGTTAAGCCCCTGTTCGTGGTTAATGAGGCGGACAGAACGCAGAACAGAGTCATAATTGGCCAGGGGTTCTCCCATACCCATGTAGACAATGTTAGAGATGCTCTGTCCCTTGGCCTTGAGCTGGTTTTCAACCCACAGAACCTGGGACACAATTTCTGCGGCTGACAAGTTACGAACAAAACCGCTGCGGCCTGTAGCACAGAAGGAGCAGTTCATGGCGCAGCCCACCTGAGTGGAAATACAGAGGGTCTGCCTTTTCTCATCGGGAATCAGCACTGTTTCGACAGTGGCCTGATCCGCCAGGGCAAAGAGATATTTTTCTGTGCCGTCCGTTGATCGTTGGCTGGCAGCCAGTTTGAGAGGCCAGGGCGAGCCAAAGGCCTGCTCCAAGCTGAAAATAACATGTTTAGGCAGATTTGTCATTTCTGCAAAACTCGCTGTTGCGTGTTTGTGAAGCCAGGAGAAGATCTGCTCCGCCCGAAACGGGGCAATTTGCCTCTGTTGCAGCCAGTCCTTTATTTCTTCAGGGAACATTCCCGTTAATTCCACTTACAAACCTCCAGTTCAGGGGTGAGATAATGAGCAAACGCGCTAAAATTCATTTTCTTACGGCTTATGTAGAATACCTTCTAGATCAGGGTATCCGTTCTGAAGAATACTATTTAGGTGATGCGTCACGCTTTTTACGCCATCTTCTGTCCAACACCACCAGTGAGCAAGTACACTCCTATATCTGCAGTGCCCATCATTCCGAAGCATATCAGATGCGCCTGGAAAAAACACTGCGCAAGTTTTTCACCTTTGCCCACGAAAACCTGTCCATTGAAATTGGACAAATTCTGGATAGACAAAAAGAACCAGATCATAACCTGGTTCAAAGAAAATTTGGTCGGGGCGACACGATTTGAACGTGCGACCTCCGCGTCCCGAACGCGATGCTCTACCAAACTGAGCCACGCCCCGCATAAATAGTATATACCCCAACTGTGCACTCTGTCTAGAGAAATTTATCAACTGCGCTTAGGAACCCAGGCATTCCTCTGCTACTTTTGCAATCAGTAGGGAGTTGGTGGGCATGCGTTCTTCGCAGTATGGTTCACACAGCCTGCTGATGTAGACGGTATTGCCATGTTCCCAGGCGGCCACGATCGCGTTGCGAATAGCGGCCTCAACTCCACTGGCTGTTGTGTGATATTTCTTAGCCAGCGCAGGATAGATTTCCTTAGTCAAACCGCCGGCAAAGTAACCTTCATCGCTGTACATCAACACCGCATCCCGTAAATACGAAAATCCTTTGTAATGGGGCGGAACACCCATATCATGTAGCAGTTTCACTATCGCCTGTTCTGCGCTGGTTCTGGATTCTAAGGCGGCTGCCCCTTCCGGAGCAATCATCTCCGGTACCGTTCCGGCAAATTCCCGCAGCCTCTTGGCCAACACTTCAAGCTGGAAAGGCTTGATCATAAAATAATCAGCACCCAGGGCCATTAGACGGGACAGTAAATTATCTGTGCCAAAGGCGGTGATCACAACCACTTTCGGCTTTTTCTTCAGGTTCAAAGTGTGCAAGCGTTCCATAACGCCCAGTCCGTCTAGGTAGGGCATGGTAATATCAAGGAGCACCACATCAGGTTCAAGGCTTTGAATCAAGTCAACTGCCCCTTCCCCGTCGTGAGCCATCCCAACCACTTCAAGGTCAGGTTGTCTGTCAAAATAGTCCTCTAAGGCCTTGCAGAGTTCCACATTATTGTCGACAACTAACACTCGCATAGGGACTCCCTCCCGCCAGTTTTATCTTCCATTTGACAAATTTTGGCGAAGTCCTGCCCAATGATCAATTCTTGTCAACTTAATGTTAAACTCTATATTTTCTAAAAATGGCCAAAAAGAAACCGTCCAGCCCATGGCGATGGGGAAAGATACTCTTTATCCAGGCAGGTTCATCTGAAAGTGGGAACCAGTCTGGAAAGGAGAACCCCTGAAAGTCCCTGTGGTTGGCTAGAAACCACTCGGCCGCAGCCTGATTTTCATCCCTAGTCAAAGTGCAGGTTGAATACAGCAAAAGCCCGCCAGGGGCAACATAATCTGCAGCTGCCTGCAGAATTTGCCTCTGCAAAGCGGCAAGTTCCCTAACATCCCCCGGCCCCTTGCGCCAGCGAATATCCGGGCGATGACCCATGGTACCCAGTCCAGAACAGGGGGCATCAACTAAAACTCTAGGCACAGGCGGGAGTTTAAGGTTCTGGGCAGCATCTCCCGGCTTGGTTTCGATGATTGTAACTCCCAGGCGCCTGGCATTCTTATCAACCAGTTTTAAACGGGCCGGGCTAATATCAAAGGCTGTAATTTTCCCTTGATTACCCATGAGCTGCGCTAAATGGGTGGCCTTTCCCCCAGGTGCGCTGCACAGATCATAAACTGCCTGTCCGGGCACTGCCTGCAAGGCATGGGCTGCCAGAGCGCTGCTTTCATCCTGCACATAGTACATGCCTGCTTCCAGAGCCGGATCACTTATCACTAAATGGGCCGGGCCTACTTCCAAAACATCAGGGGCATAACGCCCCGGCGAAACGCTCATCCCCTGCCCCGCCAGATAGGAGTGGACCTCCTCTTTGGAGTACCTCAGGGTGTTGATGCGAATATGCATCTTAGGCGGTTCATTCAGGGCCTGGCAAAGGGCAGCTGTCTCTTCTTTCCCAAGCCAGTTGAGCCAGTGTCCGACGATCCAGTCAGGAAAGGAATACTTGACGCCAAGATGCTGGACTAAATCTGATTCTGGATCGGGATAGGCTATAGTTTCGCCTTGGCGGATTACCTGCCTCAACACCCCGTTAACAAACCTGGCCACACCTTCGTGACCAAAAAGGCGGGCAAGATTAACCGCCTCATGGACTGCCGCCCGGGCCGGCACCCGGTCGAGATAGAGAATCTGGTAAACTGCGCTGCGCAGCACATTTAAAACGGCAGGTTTGATTTTAGACAGGGGCCTGGAACTAAAGGAAGCAAGCACATAATCCAGATTGCGGCGCATCCGCACAGTGCCGTAGACCAGCTCTGTGTAAAGGCCCTGATCAAGCCCGCTTAAGGCGCTGTGCCGCAAATGTGAATCGAGGACTTCTCCCAGGAAGTCCTCAGTTTTCTCCAGTTCATTTAAGGTTAGCACGGCCAGCTGCCGTGGATTTCTGACCCTGGCCATTAGCGTCTCCGCTGTCCCCTTAAGAGCAGCAGGCGGAGCAGCTGCGTTGCAGACACAGCCACCGCAGCTACATAGGTGAGGGCGGCCGCATTCAGCACCGCTTTGGCCTTCGGCACTTCAGCCCTGCTTAAGTAACCGCCGGCACTTAGAAAGCCAAGGGCTCGCCTGGAAGCATTAAACTCCACAGGCAAAGTTACCAGTTGAAAGCCGAGGGCGGCAATGAAGAACCAAATGCCAACCAACATCAGAACATCAAAACTGAACAAGAAACCCAGCAAAAAGAGGGGCATAGCCATTTGGGAACCAAGGCTCGCAACTGGAAACAATCCAGTTCGCAACGCCAACGGAGCATACTTTTGGGCGTGCTGCACCGCATGGCCCACCTCATGGGCTGCAACGCCTAAAGCGGCAACACTAGTGCCGCTGTAGACATCTGCTGAAAGACGCACCGTGTTAGAACGGGGATCATAATGATCAGTCAATCTGCCGCCAATCCGCTCCACATTTACATTATGCAGACCATTATCATCCAAAATCTGCCGCGCGATTTGGCTTCCGGTAAAACCGGCATAGGAGCGTTCCCTTAAGAAACGGCTAAAAGTGCTGTTCACCTTGAATTGCGCATACATGGCGAAAAACAAGGCAGGAAGAACTAAAATAAACGTGGGATCGTAAAACATCCAATCTCCTCCTCTTGTTATAGAAAATCTCCAACGCGCAGACGCAAACCATTGGCAAAGTCCGCGCCCGAAACAGCCTTCGCATTTGGCCTTTGTACCCTAATCAGATGCAAGGAACCGCTGCCGCAGCCAACAAGCAGACCCTCCCCTGCCAAGGCCAAGATCTCACCTGGAGCACCCTGAATTTCACTGGGAGAAGCGGAGTGAATCTTTACCATCTCCTCCCCTACGTAAGTGTAAGCCAAAGGCCAGGGATTCATGCCCCGAATTAAGCGATCGAGCTTGTCAGCAGCTTCTGTAAAATCTACATATGAATCTTTTTTAGACAGCTTAAAGGCGTAGCTCGCCCCCTCGTGATCCTGGGGTATGCGGGGGGCCTGGCCGCCTGCAATTTGCCGCACAGTCTCACGCAAAAGTTTGGCTCCTTTCACCATCAAGCGATCATGGAGATCGCCTGCAGTGTCCCTGGGCAACACGGCCTCTTGTTCCTGGAGGATAATGTCACCGGTATCCCAGCCTGCATCCATATACATGGTTGTGACACCTGTAACAGGGTCTCCATTTACAATTGCAGCGTTAATAGGTGCCGCTCCCCGGTATTTGGGAAGCAGGGAGCTGTGCACATTTACGCAACCATAGCGAGGCATATTCAGCACCGGATCGGGGAGCTTCTGCCCAAAGGCCACTACCGCAAACAGATCGGCCTGATAGGCCTCGAGCTGCTCTATAGCCTCGGCACTGCCGATCTTCTCCGGCTGGAAAACTTCTAAGCCATGCTTTAGTGCGGTTTCTTTGACCGGGGATGGGCGTAGGCGCTGACCCCGTCCGCTTCTGCGGTCGGGCTGAGTAACCACGGCAACCACATCATGCTCCTCTACCAGCTCTTCCAGGCTGGGCACAGCAAATTCCGGGGTTCCCATAAAGACAATGCGCATTCACTCACCCTCTCCAATCTCAGCCACTTCAACATCTGGCTCCTCGTCAACTTCGGCTTCCGCGATCATGCGTTCCAGCATTAACACGCCATCTAAATGATCAATTTCATGCTGCAGCGCCCGGGCATAAAGGCCATCCGCCTGAATGCGAACCGGTTTGCCCTTTTCGTCCCTGCCTGTTACCTCAACCTCCGTTGCGCGCTTCACGTATACCCAGCGTTCAGGAATACTCAGACAGCCTTCTACATCTATCTCTTCGCCGCTGGAGGCTGCGATCTGCGGATTGACAAGAACCACGGGCCCTTCCCCCACATCTAAGACTACAATTCTTTTGCTGACTCCAACTTGGGGGGCGGCCAAACCGATTCCGTTTGCCTCATACATCGTTTCCAGCATATCATCTATTAATTTCGCAATCTTCTTGGTTATTCTGGGTACTTCCTCTGCTGTTTTTTCCAAAACAGGATCACCCACAGTGACAATAGGTAGCTTAGCCACTATACAACACCTCAATTCTCCTGCAGATATTATATCATATTAGAGCATATAAAGGGGATCAATGTCGATGGTTACAAGCACCTGATCCTCTACTGCAGGGAGTTGCCGCAGTATTGTTGAAGGAGAATCATTACTCTTTAGCACAATCTGCCAGCGGTAGCGTCCCTGAATTTTGCCAATCGGCGCCGGCGCCGGCCCAAAGAGATCCTGGCCGGGGAATCCCTGACTTAACAGGTAGGCATGGATGCCTCTGGCAGCTGTTTCTGCCGCCTGCCTGGGGCCGCTGCATAAAATCCGGGTCAGCTGCCGAAAGGGAGGATAACCCAGCTGTCTGCGGAAACCTATTTCCTTGCGGTAAAACTCCAGATAATCATGGTTCTGGGCTGCCCGGACCGCAAAGTGGGCCGGGTCATAGGACTGGATGATTACCTCACCCTCCTTCTCGCCCCTGCCGCTGCGCCCTGCCACTTGCGTCAGGAGTTGAAACGTACGTTCAGGAGAGCGAATATCAGGAAAATTCAGAGATAAATCCGCGCTGAGCACACCAACCAACGTCACGTTGGGAAAGTCAAAGCCTTTCGCCACCATTTGGGTGCCCACCAAGACCTGGGCCTGACCCTGGGCAAATCTGCGCAAGATAGCTGCATGGGCCCCCTTGCGCCGGGTAGTGTCTGCATCGAGGCGAATTGATTTCAGTTCAGGGAACTCCCTGGTCAGGGTTTCCTGCACTTGTTCCGTGCCAACCCCAAATTGGCGGAGGAACCGCGATGCACATTTTGGACAAGACTTTGGCAGCGCTTCCCTATGCAGGCAGTAATGGCAGTGCAGCCGGTCATCTTCCTGGTGGTAAGTCAGGGAGACCTGGCAGTTCGGACACCCCAACACTTCCCCGCACTCTCGGCAGAGCACAAAGCGGGAAAACCCGCGCCTGTTTAAAAGGATAATTGCTTGATTGCATGTGGCAGCGAGCTTGCCTAACGCCTCTTTCAGCTCCGTGCTGAAGATGGAGCGGTTCCCCTGTTCAAACTGGACCCGCATATCAACCACGCGCACACCAGGGAGCGGTCTTGCCTCAACCCTTTCAGTCAGTTCAGCCAGAATGTAGCTTCCTTTAAGAGCGCGGTGATAGCTTTCCAGGGCGGGGGTGGCGCTTCCTAACACAACCTGGCCCCCTGCTAATTCACAGCGCTTCACCGCCACATCCCGAGTGTGGTAGCGGATCGAGCCTTCCTCCTGCTTGTAAGTGGTTTCATGTTCCTCATCCAGGACAATCAGGCCCAGCTTCCGGGTGGGGGCAAAGACAGCGGAACGGGCTCCAATTACCACATCTACTTCACCATGGTAGGTTTTCCACCATTGGTCAAAGCGTTCCCCCAGTGAAAGGCCGCTATGCAGAACCGAAATCCTCTCCCCGAAACGTGCTGCAAAACGGTTTACTGTCTGGGGGGTTAGGGCGATTTCCGGAACCAGAACAATCGCCTGCCGGCCCTTTTTGATCACATCGGCAATCACATTTAGGTAGACTTCTGTTTTTCCGCTCCCGGTCACCCCGTGGAGCAGGACTGGACGTCTTCGGCCCTGAAGCTCCTGCTGAATGATTTCAACAGCAGCTTCTTGTTCAGCGGTCAGGGTAAACTTAGGATCGGGAATTTCGTCCCACTCCACTTTTCTCTCTAAGATAGAAGTTTCTAGCGCGATGACGCCCTGTTCCTCCAAGGCCCGCAGCGCAGCATGGCTGGCTTTGGCCCGCTTCACCAGGTCGGATGCGAGGAGTCTCGGTTCCTGCTGCAGGATTTTTACAATCCTTTGTTGGGCAACAGCATTCTTTCTCAAGCTGGGGTTTTGCACCAGCAGTGTTACAGTCTGGGCAGTCTTGGCCCCTACCCTTTCCTTCCCGTATCTAAAGGCTGGAGGCAGCATGTACTGCAGCGCCTCTGAGAAAAGGCCCACATAAGTCTCTCCCATCCAGCGGGCGAGCTCAACCAGGGAAGGGAGAATAATGGGCTCGGGATCCAAAAGATCGGCCAGATCTTTTAGCTTCCCTTCCTCTACTTCCAGCTCGCTGGATAGCTCTACTACATATCCCTCCAGCTTGCGGCGGCCGAAGGGTACTAGCACCCGGTGGCCGATCTCAATTTTATCTTTGAAGGGCGCCGGTATTCTATATTGAAAGATCCGATTAACCGCATCAGCCCTCACATCTACAATGACTCCGGCATACTGTTCCATCTTCTATCACCGCCAAAAAAACCTGTGGTGTTTGACCACAGGCTTTCCTTAGTTTGATTCACCCTTATTGTGCTTCCACTGAATCTTGCCTGCTTTTAACTCTTCAATGGCTATACTCACAGGCTTTCTTGACTTGCACTCTATAACAGGCTCAGCACCGCCAATTAGTTGCCTGGCCCTTTGTGAAACGGCCACAATTGCCGTATAACGATCTATCTTATCTGCTTGTTTCGGTGTATTCAACTGACGAACCTCCTTTCCAAACCGTTCGCAACCTTTCCAGATCAAGCCGATTGACCCTGGACCATTCACTGAGGATAATCTGCCTCAGCTGTTCGGCAGCACGGCCTAGGTCATCGTTGATTATATAATAATCATAGTCTACTATATGCTTAATTTCTTCATGAGATTTAGCCAGTCTCCGTCTGATAACTTCCTCAGAATCAGAGCCCCGGCGCTTCAAGCGCCTGCTTAGCTCCTCAGGGGTTGGGGGTAGCAAGAAAACGAACACCGCCTCGGGCATTTTCTCCCTGATTTGGGCTGCTCCCTGAATATCAATATCCATAATGACTGCGTTACCCGCTTCAATCTGATCATAAACAAAACTCTTCGGCGTACCGTAACGGTAACCTACAAAGGTAGCCGACTCTAATAATAGGTCATCTTTGAGCATTTGGTCAAACTCTTCTTCAGTGCGAAAAAAGTAGTTAACCCCATCCACTTCCCCTGCACGAGGGGGTCTAGTGGTTACGCTAATGGAATATTTCAAGTTAGGGATAGTGGGAAAAACGGCATTCATCACAGAATTTTTCCCAGCCCCGCTCGGACCGGACAAGACTATGAGAAAACCTTTCATTTTTAACCCACCATCCCTCACATCCTGTAGTGTACCCTTCAACTCAGCAGTAACCCCCTATTTCTCATTAGGTTCTAGTTGTTCCTTGTTGGTTAAGCGATGTGCCACGGTTTCAGGTTGCACTGCTGACAAAATGATGTGATCACTATCAGCGATAATCACCGCCCTGGTGCGCCGGCCGTAGGTGGCATCAATAAGCATACCCCTTTCTCTGGCCTCTTGCACCATTCGTTTGATGGGAGCCGATTCGGGGCTGACGATAGCCACAATTCTGTTGGCTGCCACAATGTTTCCGAATCCAATATTGATTAGCCGTATCCCCATGTTCACAGCTCCTTACAGGTTATCCCAGCCGCTCCAGCAGCCTTTCTCTTTGCCTCTTACCCAAACCTTGTACGCGGCGATTCTCGTTGATACCAATTTCACGCATGATCTTCTCAGATGTTACCTTGCCCACCTGCGGCAGAGACTGAAGAAGATAGGTGACGCGCATTCTAGCTATCACTTCGTCATCAACTGAATCCAACACTTCCTCGAGAGTCATAGTGCCCTTTTTCAGCTTGGCCCTCACTTCCGCGCGCTTGCTCCGCATTTCCTGGGCCTTCTTCAACGCATCGAGCTTCTCGTCCTGTGTCAAATGTGGCAATGCCATACTTGTTCACCCCCTTCTTCACAACTTTTAGGACAATGTAGGCTTATTCGATATTCTGAACCTGTTCCCGAATTTTCTCCAACTCACTTTTCATGTTCACTACCGACCCGGATATATGTACATTGTTGGCCTTCGAGCCTATGGTATTCACTTCTCGGTTCATTTCCTGAATCAGAAAGTCCAGTTTTCGCCCGACCGAATCCTCCGATCGCAAGGTGTCTTTGAACTGTTGGATATGACTTGCCAAACGCACCAGTTCTTCGTCGATGCTGCAGCGATCGGCAAACAAGGCCACTTCGCCTAGAAAACGCTCTTCTGTCAGGGTTGTACCGTCAATGAGCTCACCTAGGCGTTCACGCAGACGCTGTTTGTAATCGGAGATCACCTGGGGCGCAATTTGCGCCACATCTTCCCTTAGTTTCTCTACCTGAAGAACTTTCTCCTCTAAATCGGCATGCAGTCTGCGCCCTTCAGCCGCCCGCATCGCTTCTAATCCGTCTAGGGCTTGATTAGCTGCCTGGCTAACCAGACCTTGCAGATTATCCCAGTCTAGGGGCGGCTCGTCCACCTCTAAAAGACCAGGCAGGGACAAAACATCAGACAACTGAATCGGCTCGGCACTTTCCAGTTCACTTTGGATTGTCCGAAGCGCCTGCAGATATCCCCTGAAGAGAGCATTATTAATCTGTACACTTCGCTCTTGATCGCCGAATTCCTCCACCGACAGCATCACTTCTACCCTGCCCCGGGCCAGTCTGCCTGTGATAACTGTTCTGATGGTGTCCTCCAACTGACTGTATTGTTTCGGGATCCGGAAAAACAAGTCTAAATAACGATGGTTAACTGATTTCACTTCTACTTGGACAGAGTATCTGGCATCCACCGCTTCACCTTGTCCAAAACCCGTCATACTCTTGATCAACTCTCTCGCCTCCATGTGCGCCATCTCTAGTACCTTCTGGATCTGACAAAATAATCCTGCAAGGAGACTATTGAAAAAGTCTCCAGTTCACACTTTTAGCAGGGAAAAGTGTCTGTTCACCGCTTGCTTGACAAGGCGCAGGACGGTTTCAACAAAGAGGGGCAGGATGGCAAAAAGGCCTACCAAGAGCCAGTCATCGACTGTCAAAGGCACAGTTTGAAAGATACCGGCCATAAACGGATTGTAAATGATGAAGACTTGGGCCCCTGCAGATAAGAGCACAGCAAAAATAAGATAGGGATTGCCCCAAATGCCTATATCAAAAAGCGAACGGCGTTCATGACGGCACTGGAAAGAAAAGACCAGCTGGGCGAAGACCAAAGTTGTAAAGGCCATGGTTCTGCTGCGCACCACATCACCTGGATAGTACCAGAGAGTGAAGACAAAGACAAGGAGCGCTGCCAGGCTGATCACAGTTCCGGAGAACAGAATCCGCCTAAGCAAACCCCGGGCAAACACGCCCTCCTTGGGACTCCGGGGTTGTTGCAGCATTAAGTCCCTATCCGTTGGATCAAGCCCTAAGGCGATGGCAGGCAGACCATCTGTCACCAGATTCATCCAAAGAATCTGCATCGGCACCAAGGGCAAGGGCAGGCCGGCAAGGGTAGCGGCGAGCATCGTTAATACCTCCCCCACATTGCAGCCAAGCAGATAACGGATAAACTTGCGGATGTTGTCGTAGATGCCCCGCCCCTCCCGGACCGCCCGGATGATGGTGCCAAAGTTGTCATCAAGCAACACCATGTCTGAGGCTTCCCTGGTGACATCGGTCCCCTGGATGCCCATACTGACTCCGATATGGGCTTCTTTAACAGCAGGAGCATCGTTTACTCCATCGCCTGTCATGGCCACAATTTCCCCATTGGCCTGCAAGGCACGGACAATGGAAAGCTTATGGCTGGGGGCAACCCGGGCAAAAACCGCTACTGAACCGATTCGCTTCCTTTGTTCCAGGGGCGTTAATGCTTCCCACTGGGCACCGGTCACAACCTCTGATGCCTCCGGAGTCAAAAGCCCGATGCGCTCCGCAATTGCCGCGGCCGTTCGCCTGTGGTCGCCTGTTACCATAATAGTGCGAATGCCGCCTAGACGCGCGGCCCGAATTGCAGCGGGCACCTCAGATCTTGGGGGATCGAGCATGCCGACCAGTCCGGTTAAGATCAGCCCCTGCTCCCAATTTCCAGCAGGAGGCACCTGACTGCCCAGGGGCTTGTGGGCCGTGGCCAGAACCCTCAGGGCGTCATTGGCCATGCTCTCCAGGGCCTCTTGCGCCCTTTGCCGGTCTTCCTGAGTAAAGAGGACGACTTCACTGCCAACCATCATATGGGTGCATCTTTGCATGATTACATCAGGGGCCCCTTTCACCAGGGCCAGATATCCCTTTTCGCCTTGCACCACTACACTCATGCGTTTGCGCTCGGAATCAAAGGGCAAACTGCCGACTTCAGGGTACTTTCTCCTAAGGGCGGACTGGCCTGGCAGTCTGCTCCGTTCTGCCAGGCGCAGCAGGGCAACCTCGGTGGGATCGCCGAAAAACTCACCGCTGCCGTATACCTCGGCCCTGGTGCACAGGGCGCCCACCAAATTCGCGTAATAGAGAGAATCTCCCCGCCCCGCCTGCAGCTCCAAGCTGCCTGCATCACTTAAGTGCAGTTTACCTTGGGGCGACCACAGCGCCTGTACCTCCATTTGATTCAGAGTCAATGTACCTGTCTTGTCTGAACAGATTACTGTAGCGCAGCCTAGGGTCTCGACCGCAGGCAGCTGGCGGATAATGGCATTTTGCCTGCTCATACGCTGTACACCAACTGATAGGGCAATGGTCACCACCGCAGGCAATCCTTCCGGAATTGCTGCCACAGCCAGAGTTACGCCTACCATAAACATTTTATAAACCGGCTGGCCCTGCCTAATGCCGGCGAGAAAAACCACCGCCACAATGGCCAGGCAGGCTAAAACCAGGATCTTGCCCAGCTGGCTGAGGCGTTTCTGCAGCGGGGTGGCCACTTCCCCATCGTCCTGGAGCAGATGCGCTATTTCACCAATCTCAGTATCCATGCCGGTTGTGACAACTAGAGCCTTGGCAGAACCTCTGGTCACTAAGGTACTTTTGAAAACTACGTTTTTCAGATCCCCAATGGGTGTGCCCGCCTCACCCCTGAAGTTTTCACTTTTCGTAACCGGCAGAGATTCACCGGTCAGGTTAGACTCATCCACACTCAAAGCCTGACTCTCCAAGAGGAGACAGTCGGCTGGCACCCGATCCCCAGGTTCTAGGAATACGATGTCACCGGGGACCAGCATAAAGGCATCGATACTGGACTTGTGACCGTCCCGCAGCACTTTGCTGTGGGGGGCAGCCAGTTTCCCCAGCATATCTAAGGACTTTTCCGCCTTGTATTCTTGGTAAAAACCTAAGATGGAATTTAAAAAGACAATGGCAAAAATAGCGGTTGCATCAAGATACTCTCCTAGGGCCACCGAGACGATTACGGTGCCTAGAAGGACCAGAACCATAAAATCTTCAAACTGGCGGATAAAAATCCGCCAGGGGGCAACTGGCGGTTTAGTCACTAAGAGATTTGGCCCCAGGCGGTCCAGGCGTTCCTGGGCCTCACGGGAAGAGAGACCGCTCTGCGGTTTTGTTCCCAGTTCCTTCAATAACTTTGCTGCAGATGCTAGATGCCAGCTCTTCGCCAAGGCGCTCACTTCTTTCCTGGAATAGTCATAGGTCTTTATGATTCTTATTCTCGGAAAGAAGAAAATAGTACGCTCCCCAAACTGCGGGGAGCGTCTCTTTATTGTTTCTGCTGCAACTCCTCAATGCGGGCAAAGGCATGCTGAGCCTGATCCTGCAAACCAGCCGCTTCATAACTGAGCCCTAAGTAGTAAAACATGGGAATGGATCTGGGTGCCTGCAGCTGAGCCACTTCCAATGTGGCAATGGCCTCTTCATAGTCTTCTAGGTAATAGAGTGCTTTACCAAGGCCTAGGCGGGCGTCAAAGTAGTCGCCTGCTTCAAGGAGGGCCTTTTCAAAAGCCTCTTTAGCCTGGGAAAAGTCCCCTTTCTCCAGCGCGGTATTGCCCAGTCCCAGATAGGCCTGGCGGAAGATGTCATCTTCCGGCGCACTTTCCGCCGCCAACAGGTAGCTTTGTTCCGCATCTTCGAGGCGGCCCATTTCAGCATAAAGATCGCCAATCAAAGAGTGGATCCACACTTCCTCGGGATGGCGCATGGCAAAGTCGAGAAAATAGCCGAGGGCGGTACCGGGACGATCAAGGTACTGATAGACCAAGCCAATCATCAGCGCGGCTTCGCCCGCGGTCTCGTCATCGAAGAGTGCCTTTTCAAATTCGGTAATCGCTAGCGCCATGGGATTGACTCGGGGGAAAGTTTCTTCGAGACGCACGGCATGATAATAAAGGGACATAAACCCGTTATCCAAATAATCCGCAGCAGTCCTGGCATGAACCAACGCGCCCGTAACAACCACCAAAAGCGCAATGAGGGCTAGTACTCTATGTTTTTTCATAACAAACATCTCCTGTCATTCCGTGTATATTTCTCTACCGAATAGCAAAAACCTGCTTAGTTGAGGGTTAGAAACTCAGATGCTATAATGGAAAAAACGAGGTGGTAATATGCCCTTAGACGGCCTAACATTAAATGTACTAGTTTCTGAACTCGACCCTCTTTTAAAAAATGGTCGGGTTCTAAAGGTTTATCAGCCCGATAACACCACCATTACCCTGCAGCTGCGCCTGCCGGGCAGGACGGAAGTCTTGCTGATTTCAGCGGATCCGGTTCATCATCGGATCCATACACTCCAGGAGCAGCCGGAAAATCCCCTCAATCCTCCCGCCTTCTGTATGCTTTTGCGCAAATACCTAGAACCGAGCCGTCTGCTCAAAATCGAGCAGCAGGGTTTGGACCGCATCTGCCGTTTGCACTTTGAAGGACTGGATCCGGCAGGGCAAAGTATTGAGCTAATCATGATTCTCGAGCTTATGGGCAGGCACAGCAACCTCTATTTGACAACTGAGGAGGGGCTGATTTTAGATGCCCTCAAACGCTTTCCCGAGAAAGGGGTTATGCCGGGCAAGCCCTATATCTCCCCTTCTGATCAGGGGAAGATTGAGCCTTCCAGCCTAAGTCGGGAAGAGTTTCTTGATGAAATCCGGCTTCTGCCTGCCCCAACCACCCTGTGGAAATGGATTACAGGCAAGTTTCAGGGCTTTAGCAAAGCTGCCGCCCAGGAAGTTTTGGGCAGGGCCGGCTTTGACAGATCAATTCGGCGAGAAGGGCTCGAGGCAGATGACTGGCATCGGGTCTATGCCGCCTTTACTGATCTCCTTGCGGAGTTAAGGGCAGGCGGCAACCCAGCCCTTTACCGCACAGAACCTGAGGATTTTGCTGCCTACACACTAACTGGACTGCCGGGAGAGCAGTTTGCATCTGCCAATGAACTTATCCGCACAGTTCTGGGCGAAAGACAGGCCGGCAAAGAGCTCGAAGCAATGAAAAGCCGCCTCCGTAAACAGATCTCCAGGGACCACAAAAGGGTTGTACGCAAAGAGGCTATCCAACAAACAGAGCTCCAAGAGTCCGAGCATGCCGATCTGTACCGGCATCAGGGAGAGCTCTTGACTGCAAACTTCCATCTGATTCCCAAAGGCGCAAAGAGCGTCGAGGTGCCAGATTATACTCTGGACGGTGCGCCGCCGGTTACCATTGCCCTCGATGAACGTTTGTCACCGAGTGCTAATGTACAAAGGATCTTTAAGCGCTACTCCAAAGCCAAGGCCAGCCAGGATCACATCAGCCTGCAGCTGAAAAAGACACGCCAGGAGCGGAGATACCTAGAAGATGTCTTGCTGCAGATAGAACTGGCAGATAACCCTGCTATCTTAAGAGAAGTTGAAGCGGAACTTTTCCAGGCCGGCTATTTAAAAAGAAAACCAAAGCCTTCGACCCGCAAAGAAAAGCTTCAAGGTCCCGAACGCTATCTGTCGGCTGACGGCATTACCATGTTGGTTGGCCGCAACAACCGGCAAAACGACCTGTTAACCTTCCGCCTGACTGGACCAAATCACCTCTGGCTCCATGCCAGAAATATTGCCGGCAGCCATGTTGCAGTCTTGGCAGAAGGGGAAATACCGCCAGATACCCTTTGGCAGGCTGCCCATTTAGCAGCCTATTTCTCCCAGAGCCGGAACTCGCCTAAAGTACCTGTGGACTACACTCTAAGAAAGTATGTACGCAAACCGAAAGGGGCCAGCCCCGGCTATGTCCACTACGAAAAAGCCCGAACAATCACGGTTAACCCGACAGATTTTACTTTGCCGGCAAGGCAGGGCACTAAATAACAAGAAGCAGGCGGATACATTCTTCTACGCCTGCCTCCCGTTTTAGCTGGAAAATAAGGTCTCTGTCCCGAGGGGCCTTATTTTCCTTTAAACTCTTCATTCTGCGAGTTTATAAATCTTCCTCCTTATAACCCAGCTTTTCTTCCTTCTTTACAGCCTAAACTGGCGAATAAACACTCTCACCCTGGTCATACTATTAGGTAGATAGAGATCTAAAGGAGGAGTATCTATTATGATGGGTGACGAAACTCAAGGCACCGCGGCAACCAAGAAGGCAGCACCGGTTCGCAACTGGACGATGGAAGAAAAGGATCTAGTGTGGGAACAGGCAATCAGCGCCAAGGCAGAGGGACTGCCCCTGACTGAGGCTTTCCGGCGCAGTGCCAAGCTCCTTCCCCATCGTTCTGAGGCAGCAATTGGCATGCTTTACTATAATGTGCTGCGCAAAGAGCGGGAAGAACCTGTGGTGACCCCTAAGAAGACAAGGTCCGGCTTTACGGTGGATCCCGCACTCTTAGAAGCCTTTCAAGGTTTGCCGGAATATATACAAGAACTGAACAGCAAAATACGTTCCCTGGAAGCACAGGTCAAGCAGCCTGACCCCCTGGCAATTCTGCACGCCCTAGGCAAGCTAGCCGACAGCATGGGCAGCAACGAGGAGCAGACAGCTAGAATCAAGGAGTTGGAGGGGGAAATTGAGAAACTAAGAAATGAAAACGCCAGACTGATAGAGGATCTTAACAAACTAAAGGATGCCTACAACGACGCTTTAGGAATCTATGATATGTTTACAAACATGGCTTCCATTTCGCAAATCATGAGTCTTGGCGATTTCAAACAGCAGATGAAAACAACTTTAGATAAATGGGGCAATGTCCTGGACATAACCCTTGCCCCAGTATCCAACAGCCTGTAAAGAAAAAAGATGGGTTAGCTACTGGCCAAACCCATCTTTTTGCTTTTTGTAGATGTCTAACCCAGATAGATGAAACGCACTATAAACAACACGGCCAAAACGTAGGTGATGGCATGCACTTCCTTGCCTTTACCGGTTGCCAGTTTGATCACCGGATAGGTAATGAAGCCAAGGGCAATGCCTGTGGCAATGCTGTAGGTAAAGGGCATGGCGATCATGGCAATAAACGCCGGCAGAGCCTCTTCCATGTTATCCCAGGGGATGTTAATGACAGGCTTCATCATCAGGGCACCGACAATGATCAGTGCAGGTGCTGTAGCTGCTGCAGGTACAATCCCGATGATAGGCAGGAAGAACAAAGACAGGAAGAAGCAGGCAGAGGTGACCAGATTGGCCAGGCCGGTTCTGCCGCCCACGGCAACGCCGGAAGCGGACTCAACAAAGGTTGTGACTGTGGAGGTGCCAAAAACCGCACCGGCCACCGTGCCGATGGAGTCAGCCAAGAGCGCTTTATTAGCCCGCGGCAGCTTGCCTTCTTTATCTAAAAAGCCAGCCCGCTCAGAAACACCGATCAAGGTTCCGATTGTATCAAAAAGGTCAACAAAGAGAAAGGCAAAGACTACTTCTACCAGGCCGATGTTAAAGGCGCCGGCAATGTCAAGCTTGCCAAAAACGGGGGCCCAGGTAGAAAATGATGGAAACTGGATAAAGCCAGTCGGCAACGGAGTTACCTTCATGGGAATGCCAAGCAGGGTTGTGGCCAAGATTCCCCAGAGAATTGCACCCTTGACGCGGCGTGCCAACAGCACTCCAGTAATCAGCACACCTATTGCTGCCAGGGCAACGGAAGGCTCAGTGAGATTGCCAATAGCAATAATCGTAGCGGG
Organism: Bacillota bacterium; assembly: GCA_012520315.1. Classification (GTDB taxonomy): domain Bacteria; phylum Bacillota; class Limnochordia; order Darwinibacteriales; family Darwinibacteriaceae; genus UBA5420. The sequence continues at coordinate 72,271 of JAAYOM010000018.1, forward strand.
ATCTGAGATTACAATGCCAGCATTCTGCAGGCCGATCAGGGCAATAAAAAGTCCAATACCGGCACCAATAGCACTTTTCAGCGAGGCCGGAACCGCATCAATAATCTTTTCCCTAACTCCAGACAAGGACAGTAAGACAAAGAGAATACCTGAAATAAACACGGCGCCAAGGGCTGTCTGCCAAGTGTAACCCATGCCAAAGACTACAGAATAGGTAAAGTATGCGTTAAGTCCCATTCCTGGTGCTAAAGCAAAAGGATAGTTGGCAAGAAAGGCCATCAGCAAAGTGGCTAAAATAGCAGAAAAAGCGGTAGCAAACAAAACGGCATCAAAGGGCATTCCGGTTTCAGCTAAGATACTTGGATTGACGAAGAGGATATAGGCCATCGTCATAAATGTTGTAATACCTGCCATAACCTCTGTACGCACATTTGTCTTGTTCTCAGTGAGCTTGAACTGTCGTTCCACCCAGCCTAGCTGAGGCTGGGCTGTCTGATTCTTTGTACTCATTGCCTGTGGTTCCTCCTTAAAGCATTGGTTTTTTGATCTTTCGAGTTTATCATTCGCTACATTGCCGATAGTTCCTGCACGATTTTTAAAAATTGTTCGGATTTTTGCCCTCCTAGATCCTAACCTACATCTTCAGACCCATTGAGATTCTCCTTATACTGCAGTAAAAAGAGATTGTGGTAGAGTCCCTTTTGGGCCAGGAGCTCCTGATGGGTTCCCTGTTCGCGAATCTTGCCCTTATGAAGGACAATGATGGCATCCGCATCTTGAATGGTAGAAAGACGGTGGGCTACTACCAGGCTGGTGCGACCCTTGAGGAGTCTGGGCAACGCATCCTGAATCAGCATTTCAGTTTCTGTATCAATATTGGCGGTCGCCTCGTCCAAAATCAACACAGCCGGATCGTAAGCGAGGGCCCTGGCAAAGGCCAGAAGCTGCCTCTGACCGGCTGAGAGCGTCGAACCTCTCTCAGTTACCGGTTCTTCGTACTTGCTGGGCAGGGCATTAATGAAATGATCCGCATTAACATGCTCCGCCACCTTCTTCACCTGCTCCAGACTGATATCGGGATTGTTCAGGGTAATGTTTTCAGCAATGGTGCCCGCGAACATAAAGACATCCTGCATCACTAGGCCGACATTCCTCCGCAGCTCACTTTTGCTCAAGTTTTTAATATCCTGTCCATCAATGAGGATTTGACCCTTTTGAATATCATAAAAACGTGAAAGCAGATTCATGATCGTAGTTTTTCCTGCACCGGTTGCCCCCACAAAGGCCACTGTCTGGCCTGGCTCTACAGTAAAGGAAACATCCCTAAGCACCCAGTCTTCGCCCACATAGGCAAACCAGACATTTCTAAACTCGATATGCCCTTTGACCTCACCCATGGGACGGGGTGTCTCGCTTTCAGCAATAGCCGGATCTTCATCGAGGATCAGGAAGATTCTTTCGGCTGAAGCCATGGAGGACTGCATAATATTGTACTTCTCCGTCAGGTCATTGATGGGCCTGAAGAAGAGTTCTAAATAGTTGACAAAGGCGTAAAGCACACCAAAGTCCACCATTCCCCGTAACAGCTGCCCGCCTCCGACCCACAGCAATATCGCCAATGCCAAGGAATAGACCAGTTCAATTGATGGCCTGAACACAGCGTAGACCTTCAGTTCACGCATGCTGGCCCTGAAATGGCTGGAGTTCACATCATCAAATTCTTTGAACTTGCGCCTTTCCTGCCTAAATATCTGCACCAGGCGAATGCCGGCAATGTTCTCGGCAAAGTTGGCATTAATGCGGGCCAGGCGCACCCGCGTCACACGGTAAGCCTCTCTGGCTTTAATCCGGAAAACAGCTGTAATAACTACAATTAGGGGCAAAGTGGCCATGGAGACCAAAGCCAGCCGCACATCCATGCGGAACATGACAACAATGATGCCCATAATCATAAAGATATCTTTAAAGAGGTTGACCAGGACAGCAGTATACATTTCATGCAGGTTCTGGGTATCATTGGTGACCCTGGTCACCAGGCGCCCGACAGGGTTGGTGTCAAAGAACCTCAACGCCAGGCGCTGAAGGTGGGTGAAAAGCTCCTGTCTGATGTCAAAGACAATGCGCTGGCCGGTATACTGCAAGATATAGGCCTGGACATAGTTCAAACCAAAACCTGCGGTGACCACAATAAACAAAAGCAGGCCTAGGCGCAAAATCGCCTCTCGGTCAAAACCCCTCAGCTCCCGAATTTCTTCTGGGGAGAGAGTCAGAACTAGATCACCTGAGGTGCTTTCCAGCCGCTGCTCGCCGCCTTCCCGGACAAGCTTAAAGCGCAGGCCTGACCCGTCCTCTGCCCCTTTAACACGTTCCAGAGTATAGCCTTGAATTGTGATCAGTCCATCGCCTGTGCCATCTGTCTCCACATAGGAGACATTCGAACCAAGGATATGATCATCGATGGCCACCTTGACCAGGTACGGTCTGGCCAAATCTGTTACAGCAATCATTAACAGCAGCAAAACACAAAGTGCAATTAGGGCCCAGTAGGGCTTCGCATACCTTAACAGCCTGCGCGCCAGCCGGCTGTCATACGCTTTGCCTAATGTTTGTTCTTCATGATAATTATCCATCTAGTTCACCTGCCTTCGCCTTAACTGACGCTTTCAATTTGTTCTTCCAGAAGCTGCTTCTGATACATCTCTTTATAAAGGCCCTCTTGCACGACCAGTTGGTCATGGGTGCCCCTTTGGCTAATTCTGCCCTCTTCGAGCACCAAAATCTGATCTGATCCTTGCAAAGTAGAAATGCGGTGGGAAACAATAATCACTGTTCTGCCCGGGAAAACCCGCCGCAGATTCTGCAGGATTGCCTCTTCCGTTTCCGTATCTACTGCAGAGAGACTGTCATCCATAATCAAAATCCGAGGTTCTTTAATAAGGGCCCGGGCTATAGCTATCCGCTGTTTCTGCCCGCCGGATAAAGTAACGCCACGTTCGCCCACGATTGTTTCAAACTGATTGGGAAAATCCATAATGTTGTCGTAAACCTGTGCTATTTTGGCATACTCTACTACCTTGTCCATGTCACTGCCTGTATCGGCAAAATCAATGTTCTGCCTGATCGTGGCAGAGAACAGGAAGCTGTCCTGGGGAACGTAGCCGATGCTGTCCCTTAAAACCTGCAGGGGTATCTGGTCAATGTTTACCCCGTCGATTTTAATCATACCCGGCTCCACATTATATAAACGCACCAAAAGATTTAGGAGTGTTGTCTTGCCTGAACCGGTGCGCCCTAGAATGCCGACTACCTGGCCTGCCTCGATTGAGGCATTGATATCCTCTAGAACCGGCCGTGTGGATGTTGGATAGGCGAAAGTTAGATCGTTAAATTCAATATTGCCCTGAATTTCTGAGAGGGCACCTTCCTCAGCCGGATCCAAAATATCTGACCTTTGGCAGAAAATGTCGTTGAGGCGATCCATGGAGGCTTTGCCCCGCTGAAGCATGTTAATAACCCAGCCGATAGCCATCACCGGCCAGGTTAGCATGCCTAGGTAACTGTTAAAGGCCACAAAGTCACCGATCGTGATCGTTCCGTCCAAAACCAGGATGCCGCCGTAGCCTAAGAGAATGATAAAGCTTAGTGCCCCCAAATAACCTACCAAAGGGTGGAACAGGGCGTGGACGCGAACCAGGTTCATGTTCCTCTCCACGTTGTGCTCATTGACCTTCCGAAAACGCTCCTCTTCACTTTTTTCCCTGGCGAAACCTTTGATTACCCGGATTCCAGCGAAGTTTTCCTGCACCCGGTCGGTAAGGAGCGAAAATGCTTCCTGCACCCGGCGGAAGCGGCGATGGATTACCCGGCCAAAGCCCAAGGTCACTGCCAGCATAAAAGGCAGGGGCAGAAGGGCCACCAAAGTCAGGCGCAGATTTATAGTTCTGGCCATCATAAAGATAATTACAGTGGTCAAAAATATGGCGTCAACGGAGCTGACAATGCCAGGTCCTAAAGCCATGCGCACTGCGTGAATGTCATTGGTGGCGTGGGCCATCAAATCCCCTGTCTTATGGTAATTGAAGAATTCTGTAGAAAGGCCCTGCAGATGCTCGAAGAGCATGTTGCGGAGGGTGTACTCCATCCGGCGGGCGGTTCCCATAATATTGGTCCGCCAAAAATAGCGAAAGACGGCGATTAAGATGGACAGCCCAACAAACATCGCGATAAAGCCCAATAGGTCACCTCGGGTGAAATCACCCGAGGCAACGAGGTTGGTCAAATTGCCCAGCATCTTAGGGATAATCAGCTGAGCTATATTCGTCATCATCAAGGCGCCAATGCCCAAAAGATAAAAGCGCTTATGTTCCAGTATAAATTCCTTTAGTCTAAGAAAGCTTCTAATTGTTTTCACTCCCCTGCCTGTCCCCCATCGCACTCTAGCAGCTTAGTCTAGGGCAATGGGTTTTTTCTCCTGGGCAGACCGGTAAGCCGCCAGTGCCACTTCTAGGGCCTTCAAACCGTCAAGGCCTGTAATACTCGGCTCCCGATCATCGACAATCATTTGGATAAAGTCTTGAATAAGACCTAAATCCATGTCCTCCGCGAAGGAACGCTCGGATATTTTATTCTGGGTATCATCATAGACCACAAAGTTCTGGGCAAAGGCATCCAGGTCAATGATTCCTTTGGTGCCAACAATTCGCATAGTTACATTGCCCCAGGTAGGAAAGGACAGGGGCCGGGACCAGCTTGGATCCTGGGTGACAATTGTACCGTCTTCCAGCTCCATGCTGAGCATGCCGCAGTCATCGATGTCTACATCCCAGAGCATGGTGTCAACTTCAGCGTAAACAGAGACAAACTCTTTGCCTAAAAACCAGCGGATCAGATCAACTACATGTACGGTATGATCCATTACCGCACCTCCGCCGGCAAGCTCCCGGTCGGCAAACCAGCCCCCAGGCATCTGACCCTGGTTGGTTCCGACAATAGCGACAACATCACCGATTGCTCCCCGATCGAGCATTTCCTTGACCCTAATTACCGGGGTAACAAAGCGCACTGGGAAGGCTATCTGCAGCTTTACTCCGGCCTGCCGGCAGGCATCAATCATGGCCTGGCCGTCTTCTAAAGTAGTAGCTATTGGTTTTTCGCAGAGAACATGGCAGCCATGTTTGGCGGCAAGTTCAGTGAA
>JAAYOM010000091.1 GCA_012520315.1 Bacillota bacterium
CTGCCTGGACACTTCCAACATTTCAGTTGTACACCCCCGACCAAAATCTTCCCTTTACACACATGTGATATGATACAAGTTTCAATAATGGTTGTCAATTAGTTCTCAGAAAAATTTCCGATTTCCTCAGTAATTTTGCTTCTTGCCGCAACCGGCACAATTCTGTCTGCTTCATTCCGCATATAAATCCCTTCCCTAGGGACACTAGGGGTAAATGACATTGCTTGGAGGAGATATTATGCAAAATCAGTTGCAGCCGCCCACACCCACGATGCAGGACATGCAGATCGTGGCCCAGGATCTGAAAGGATTCAAAGGCCAGTTCAAACTGGACAAATTCGGTTATGATCCAAAAATGCCGGGCCATCCTACCGAACATGAAATGATTGTCAGGCAGCAGCCCCGCACCGCCAAAAGAATGGGCTGCGGCATCAGCCTGCCCCTTGAAGTCCGGGAAGAAATGGCCCTGATGCTTGATGAACACCAGTGTGCACTGACCGTGGCTCTCCATCAGTACAACAAGCATCACTGGCTGAGTGAAGGGGCTGAAGGATTCCTCAGCCTCCATCTTCTGCTCGAAGAACATATTGAACAGACCATCAAGCACATTGACGAGGTAGGCGAACGGGTGGCAAGGCTAGGTGTGGTTCCCACTGCCCACCCCGTGACCCAACACGAGTTGTCGTATATCAAGTGCGAGCCGGAAGGCCGCTATTCGATCCGGGACTTTCTCCGCAATGACCTGGAGCACGAGCTAAAGATTCAGCAGATGATGCGCAAGACTATTGAACGGGCCCATCAGCTGAAAGACTACGGCACAGTTCAAGTCCTCGAAGACATTCTAGTTGATCGGGAAGACTTAGGCTACCACCTCTACAGCGTACTTGAAGACGACACCCTGGTGCGGGGCATGGCACATTTAATTGGGCAGGACGGCAATCTAGCAGGTGATCGCCCCATGGATCCTAAGACACCCCTGCAGTAAGCTATAAAGACCGGGAAACTGTTCCAAGCAGCCTTTCCCGGTCTCACCAAGTTACCCCTTTGTTCCTTCCAAGTTTACCCCGCGAATGAAATGCTCCTGGCCAAAAAAGAAGAGAATAACTATGGGCAGCGAAGTTAGCAAAGCGGCTGCCATCAGCAGGGCATACTCTGTCGAATGCAGGCTCTGGAAGAACTGCAGCCCCAGTGCGATCGTGTACAGGCTTTGATCCTGCAGGTAGATGAGGGGTGACATAAAGTCGTTCCAGGTGCCGATAAAAGTAAAAAGTGCTACTGTAGTCAGGGCCGGTTTCCCTAGGGGAAGCATAATGCGCCAGTAAATACCCCAATAGGAACAGCCGTCTATCTTGGCCGCTTCTATAATCTCATTGGGAATGCCCATAAAAAACTGCCTTAATAAGAAGATGTTAAAGGCGCCGCCGCCTAAAAACGCAGGGACGGTTAAAGCCTTCAGCGAGTTATACCAGCCGAGATTCCGAAACAGCACAAAGACTGGTATCATCGTCACCTGACCCGGGAGCATCATCGAGCTGAGCAAGAGCACAAAGAGCAAATTGCTCCCTGGCGCCCTCAGTTTGGCAAAGGCATAGGCTGACATGGAGGCAGCCATGAGCACACCGATCACAGATATGACCGACACGAAAACTGTATTCTTCAAATAGAGAAAGTAAGGAATATAGGTTACCGCATCAAGGTAATTCTGCCAGCGGACTGGATTTGGAATCCACACAAGTTCGGAGGTCATGATTTGATGATCAGCCTTGAGCGATGTGGACAGCATCCACAAAAACGGTATGCTAACAATAATCGCTCCGGCGATCAGAATGAGATAACTAAGTGTCCGGCCAATCTTCCTCTGAATCATCCTCATTACCCCCTCGCATCCCCTTGATAGAACACCCACCGCTTGGAAAGCTTAAGCTGCAGGAGCGTCAGTGCAATAACAATTACAAATAAGACCCAAGCCATAGCAGATGCATAGCCCATATTAAAGAACTCAAAGGCCTGTCGATACAAGTACAGCATATAAAAGAGGGTCGAATTCAGCGGTCCCCCCTGACCTCCCGTCATTACATAGACCTGGGCAAAGGTCTGGAAAGCTCCGATCAGTCCCATAATCAAATTAAAGAAGATAGTGGGCGTTAAAAGCGGCAAAGTGACCTTCCAAAACTGACTCCATTTCGATGCACCATCGAGCTGGGCCGCTTCATAGAGCTGCACCGGAATGCCCTGCAGACCTGCTAAGAAAATAATCATCCCGCCTCCCACACCCCACAGGCTCATGATGATCAGCGCGGGTTTGGACCAGACTTCGCTATGCAGCCAGAGGATGTTGTCGGGCAGCCCAATCATCCCCAGCAGCCTGTTTAAAAGTCCATAGCGGGGATTAAAGATCCAGACCCAGAGAAACGAACCTGCAATCATCGGGACAATCGACGGCAGGTAGTATATAGTCCGAAAGAGGTTCATCCCCCGCAGCTTCTGGTTAAGGAGTAAAGCTAAGATGAGTCCTGCAACGAGCCCTAAGGGCACGGAGAAAATTACATAATAGACTGTGTTGTAAAGCGACTTCCAGAACAGCGGATCCTCTGTAAAGAGTCTTTGGTAATTCTCCAAGCCGACAAACCACGGAGGCATCAACATATTGTAATCAGTTAGGCTGTACCAGATCGAGACGATCATCGGACCTAAAGTCATGGATGTAAATCCAATGATCCAAGGCAGCAGAAAGAGATAGAAAGCGATTGCTTCTTGCCAGCGACCTTTATTAATGCGCAGTTTTCCCATGAGTACACCTCCAGAGACAATGGGGGAAAATCCCCCATTGTCAATTGCTTATTTAGCGGATATGCCGATTGTACCGATCAAGAACCGCCTGCGCCTGGCGGGCTGCATCATCCAATGCTCCTTGGGGAGTGGCGTTTTTGGTTACCGCCAGTTCCACCGCTTGGTAGATATAAGACTCCACTTCCGGGAAAGCTGGATGAACCGGTCTGAACTCCCCGTTCTCCTGATTTTCCACAAAGGCCCGCCAAAAATCGTCCCGCATCATTTCAGGCGCATAGGCGGCCTCCCGCATTGCGGGAATTGTGCCGGAAGCTAAAGCCCAGGCCAGCTGGCTTTCTTCTGCGAGCAAATACTCGATAAACTGCCAGGATGCATCGGGCGATTTGGCCCCGCGGGGGATGATGAGTGAAAAGCCGCCTGCGATCGTGGCATGCCGTTCGTTTCTGGGCAAGGGTGCAATGCCCAACTCGTTTTCCAGAAACTCAGGTGCATAACGGCGCATATCCTGATAAACCCATGGACCATCAGACTTCATGGCAACTTCCCCTGTGTAAAACGGGTCGCTGAGCTGGGCACCGAACCCGGAAGAGAAGGCGGCTAGGGCATCATTGCCGCCGTACATGTCGATAAATTCAACCACCCACTCTAGAGCGTTTACGCCGATCTCATTGTTAAACACAACTTTAGTCATATCTTCATTGAACACATCGCCGTTGGACTGCCAAATATAGTGAACCAGGGAAGCCCAGTTCCAGGTGGGAACAAATCCCACTTGAGTCAAATAGCCTTCGCTGTCCCGCTTGGTCAGGAGCTTGGAGTATTCCATCAGCTCTTCCCATGTCTCAGGCGGACGATTTGGATCAAGTCCCGCTTCGGCAAAGAGCCGCTTGTTGTAGAGGAGGGCTTTGTTGTCTACGTAAAACGGCACGCCATAGCTCTTGCCCTGGTACCTGGTTTCGTCCCAGGCAGCGTCGAAGAAGTCAGCTGCATTGATCCCGCGGGCCTCAATATAGCTGTCCAGCGCCATCAATGCGCCCCGGGCTGCAAACTGCCCTGTCTTGTACCTGTCAAATAAGACAACGTCGGGAGATGCTCCACCAGCCACAGCCGTTAAGAGCTTCTGCTCCAGATCAGTGGTCAGCACAATTTCCACGTCAATTTCAGGATGGGCCGCTTCAAAGGAAGTCACCAGAGCCTCAATGGCTGCACCGCCCTCACCGGACCAGGTATGCCAAAAACTGATTTTCGTGCTGGCCGCTGCGCCTAGGGACGCACCGAACACTGTTACTGCCACAAGAAGCCAAAATAGTTTTCTTTTCATAGTTGCATCCTCCTATTCTTACCGGGATGGATAGATCAGCGGGACCACAGACATTTCCCCGCTCTCTTTGTAACCGCTCAAGAGTTCGTACTGGTCTTGGCCAATAGGGGTGAGCATGTCGATCACATTTGGCGCTGCCGGATCGTTGTCGCCGCCGCCAAATCGCCAGTCTGCTCCGGTATCCACAACAACTCTGCGCACATGGGCGCCTGCCATGCTGCCGCTGTCGCTTTCATGGCCGAGCATAAAGACTTGGATGCCCCAGTCAGAACTGTATTCGCCCAGAAAAGCCTTGGGAACAGAGATGTTTATCGTCTGCCCTTCAACCCAGGCTGCCTTGGACAGGTAAATCTGACCAGCCAAGTTCGGCACTTGGGAGGCCAGAAAATCGGCGATCTCCGAGCCCCAGCCGCCATCTGCAACTACAGCCCGATCCCAAGGCTGGGCAAAGGTGACATTGGCCCCGGGAACACTCTCGACTGTACCTGCGTCTTGGCCGGTATCTAGGTACACATGGAGCAAATGGACACTAAAGCCGTGGGGTGCGCCCCAGGGATTTTCCACCGGACCTGCGATTTCGACCTGCACCAGATAGTCATCTTCCGACTCGAGGAGGCTGACACCGGCGATGTCAAATGTCCCTGGCTTAAACACTTCGTGGCCAGGATAAACATAGCTGCCGGGCCCCTTGTCATCGCCTACAGCATCAGACCAAGCAAACAAGCTCCAACGTTCCACCTCTTCAGCTACAACCAGATCTGGACTTAGTCCTAGAGTAAGGGAGAAGATGTGAATATTGGGGTTTTCGGGCAAAACAACTGACCGCAATATCCGTTCACTGTCAACGGGTATTGTTACTACAAACAGGTTTGTGGCACCTTCAATTCTGCCTACACTCCCATGGAGATAATCGGTGCTGAGCAGCACATGTTCTGCATTGCTCGGCCGACTAGAACCTGCACTTACTGCCAACGCCACTTCTTGAACAGAGCCGTCGGTGTACTCCAGGAGCGCTGTTTCACTTTGGGGGCCGTTGGTTGCTGTAGCCAACAGGAAGATATCATGGTAATTATCGTGGGGTACATGGATTCTCTGATTGAAGGCAGCCACATTGTTCAGCCTGCCATCTTCCTTAGACGGAAAAAGGAACCAGATATTCTGAAAATGCACCACTTCGCCTGACTCGGGCAGCTGTTCTGCCGGCAGACTCTGCCAGGCAAAGTTCAGGTCTCCATCTAATGGATCATCCTCATAGGAAATACCGTCATTGTTAAAGTACGCTGAGAGCTCTAGACCAACTACATCGCGGTGTGCCATTGCCAAGCCGCTTAATGACAACACCAGAGTCAAACTTACAACTAGCCTAATCCATGTGTTTCTCATAGGTGACCTCCTATCTTGCTTGCTTCAGTTTGATAATTACAAACGACCAATAGTACAAGCTGGGCACAGTAAACTGAACCAGCTCGCCACGACTGTGGGGAACCCTTGCAAATGTCAACTCTTGCGCCTTCAAATCACCTCCATCGGGATTGACATAGAATATGGCTTCAATATCCTGATCGCAGAGCCACTCAACCTGAAGATCTGTAAACCGTACCGGATCCTCTGTTTGCGGCACGTTCCACTGATCTGTATCAATGCCTGCATGGTTGACCAGGTGCAGGATTTTATACTCACTGTCTTCCTTAACAATGGACCAAATCTGATCTTTCTTGGCGTCAGGGCCAATGGTCAGCTGTTTACCGTCCCTGCTGAGGGTGACTTCTCCATTGATGCCGCCGGTCAGGACAGCTGACTGATCCCGTAAGGTCGGGGAATACAAATAGCGGCTGTACCTTGTGATCACTCCATAGTAGTCTTTGATCACCTGGCTAAATTCGGGGCTCAACTCCTTGTACTCGGGATAATAGGCATCGGTTAAAACCGCCGCCCCTTCCCCTAATGCAAGGTGAAAACCGCCATTGGCAAAGATCGCAGCAGCGGTAAGTCGGGCTGCCCGCTCCCCTGCCTCCCGGGTTGTAATCCGCTTGTGATTCAAGGGACCGATATAAGCGGCAAGAATCACCTGCTTGCTGAAGCCTGATAGTTCCTGGGCCCGTAAAATCAGGTGCCGCAAATGGTTGAAGGTTTCATAGGGCGGCCAAACTTCAATGTAAATTGCGTCTTGGGGCTTGTGGGCCACTTTTTCAATTGGCCAGTTGTTGACTGCATTGAAGATCAGGGCCGCATCCTGTCCGAGCGTTTCCCGGGTGTAGTCTAAGAAGCTGGCAAACTCATCTCCCATATCCTTGTACTGATAATCCCCGTCTACGATGGAGTAATAGGATTTGGGAAAACCGTACTGGTCAATATGGATGCCGGCAAAGCCTACCTGTTCCATGGCTAAGGCAAATTGCTCAACTATATGCGCCCGCCAGGGACAGTCCCCGGAGATGTTCATAATCTGTATGTACTCCTCATGCTCATCGAGCATGCTGTTGCGACCCTGGAAGCTGCGGGGGGCGGCTACCCAGTCGGGATGCTCAGCCACAAAGTCCTTTTCCGCCCCATACATCGCCCCATAGCCGATGGGTTTCATGCCGTACCGCCTGCAAATCTTTACATGTTCCTTAACTATATCCAAACTGAGCTCACGTCCGAAGATGTCTTTAAACAAAGGCTGGCGGGGCAAGAGTTCATGATGACGGTACATCCAGTCATAAAACTGAATCACATTTAAATGACAATCCTTCATCCATTTTAGTTTGGCTTCCATTTCAGCTGTGCTCTTCGTAGGATGGAAAGTGGCCAAAAAGCCGTAGCGAGGCGCCTGGGCCCAGTGTTCCACCACATCAAAGGCAGTGCTGGCAGAAGCTAAAGACTTTTCGCCTGCCCTTGCCCTAACATCCACGCCAAATCCATTGAACCTGTAGGCGGCAGGAATGGTCCAGTGAGAAGTAAGATTGGCTACACCTTCTTCCACAGTGACATCAAACGTCTCCGCTTTAAGCACTGTGTCCAGTTCAGTGATCTCCACAGTGATTTGGGCAGTCTTGACATTCGCCTGCAGGCGTATGTCGATGACAACTTCATCATTTGGATAATATTGGGTTTGATTAAGTTCCACATGTAAGCTTGCGTTCATTCATCTTCCTCCAGTCTTGTATTCACCTAGGGAAAGCCTAAAGTTAAGCGTTTAACTAAAGGGCCAAAAAAAGGGCTGCGCCTAAGTCAGATCTTTGACTGTATCCCGTTCTAAAATTGTAAAGGGCATAATCCTGCTTTCTACCGGATGACCGTCCACGAGATCGAAAAGCATCTTCGATGCCATGGTCCCCATATCATACAAGGGCTGACAGACCGTAGTTAAAGGCGGGGTCACCATCTCAGCAATTTTGATGTTGTCATAGCCTATGACAGAGAGCTCTTCTGGGATCTTAACGCCATGCTCGTACGCCCACAACAGGATGCCGACTGCCAGCTCGTCACTGGCGGCAAAAACTGCTGTTAATTCTGGCGCCTGCTTCATTAGTTTTTCAATGGCGTAGATTCCGGTGATATGACCAAAGCTGTCGCCCGGCATCAGCCAGTTGGGGTTTTCCGGGATATTGCTGTCTACTAAAGCCTGTTTGTAGCCTTTGATGCGTTCCATCCCGGCAATGGGATCCTCCGGCGGACCGCTGATCATCCCCACCTTGCGATGTCCCTTGGCAATTAAGTACTCGGTTGCTTTATAAGCAGCATGGCGATCGTCTACCCGAACGTAGGGCAGCTGGAACTTATGTGAGAAGCTGGAGACTAAGACTGTAGGCACGTTCATGGATTTAATCACTGTGTAGTATTCTTCTGTCATAACTTCACTCACAAAGACGATGCCGTCAACCCGCTTCTCATTGAGCACCTTCAGGTACTTGAGGGTGCGCACACCATTGGCATCGGTATTACACACAATTACGCTGTGCTCGAGGGAGTTGGCCACATCTTCTACCCCATTCAGCACTTCAGAGGCAAACATGCTGGAGACATCAGGCACTAAGACACCGATGGTGTGTGTCCTTTTATTGACAAGGCCGCGGGCTACGGCATTGGGCTGATAGTTCAAGTCTTTGATTGCCTGCAGAACCCGCTGTTTTGTTTTCTCCGAGTAACCGTAGGGCACGCCGTTGATCACCCGAGAAACTGTTGCGATTGATACATTAGCTTTTTCAGCTACACTCTTAATTGTTGGATTCATGTTGTCCTTCTTTCTGGTTAGGAAAACGTTTAACTACGGTTTCATCATAACAACTTATTAATTAGCTGTCAATATTTATCTTGAAAAAAACACAGGTCAAAAGATCAAAAAGGCCGGTAAACTGATCTGAGCCGTCCTTCCCTGTCTAGATTAGCCTACCAGTGTATTTGATTTTTCCAAAATCGCAGCCGGTATAGGCTTTTCCATCTCCCAGACAATACTAATGGGTTTGGAGCCGCTATGGGAGACATAGTTGGCTTTGCCCAGGAAATAGAAAGCAGAGGTGATTTTGCCTCTGACCAGATCTTTGCGCTCCCTGACAAAAAGCAGTACAGTAGTCTGCTCCCTGCGCTGGTTAATGTAGCGGAGTCCGGTAGGAGTTTTGTCCGATATCCTGCTTTGGGACTGCCAGTGAAAGAGCCGCTCATTAATGGCATAGTCTTCATACTGGGTGTCAGGTGTAAAGGACTTGTCGGATTTGTCTAAAGTCACAAAGAAAACATCGGTCCTTTTGTCCTGCACATAGCGCACCCCTTCCTGGAAGGCCTGCATTTTCTCATCGCTATGCACACCTAAGGCTGCCAAGACTTGATGGGAGCTGTAGCTGGCATAAAGCTCCAGAGGGAGGGGATAGCCCACTTCTGCCTTTTCCCCGATGAAAGTAATATGGGCACGATTATAATCCAGAAGTTCTAAGATCTCTTGAAAGAGACTGGTATTTTGCTCCCGCAGGCGATTTAGATACTTAACCAAATCCCCTTCTGCATCGCGGTTCCAGACAGAGTAATGAAACATGAGGAGCATCTTTTCCTCCTCTGGAGAAAGGCCCTTGAGGGTATACTCAGGCCGGTTCAAATAATCACGCAGAAAGTCTATCCACTCCCGGGAATCAATCTGCATCACCCAGCCCAGGGCACGGTTTAGCTGTTTTGTGTCTTCCACCCGATAATCAGGAAAAACCCCGGCGGCATGGCACAGCTCGTAAAAGGCTGCACGCCGATAAATGGAAATCGGCTCCAAGTCATAGTAGTTTAGAAAACCTCCCAGGGTAAGTTCATGTCCCTCGCTGACAAAAGCTTTGATCATGGCGATCAGCCGCCTGCGCCCCAGTTCAGTCTGGCCTAGATTCTCCAAGATATGTTCCTCTGCCTTGCGCTCCAGCTGGATGAAGCATCCCCTGGGGAGAGAGGGAAAACCATGTTCCAGTTCTTCCCGTACACTATGCCGCGTCGGACCAATCAGGGCCCTGAATTTCCGTTCAAAGCTATATTCCCTATTCGAGCGGCCAACAAAGTCCAGGACTGTCAACACTTCTTTATCGTCTGTGATTCTCAGGCCCCTTCCCAGCTGCTGGATGAAGATGGTGGGAGACTGGGTCGGCCGCAGAAAGAGAATGGTGTTCACATCGGGAATATCCACACCTTCGTTATAAAGATCAACAACAAAGATAAACTGAATCTCGCCCCGCTCCAGCTTGCTTTTGGCCGCCCTGCGGACATGGGGTGGGGATGAGGCGTCAAGGTTGATCGCCTTATACATGCCCCGATTAAAACTGCGGGCCATAAAAGCCGCATGTTCCTGGCTCACGCAAAACCCCAGCCCCTTGATTTTGCCCAAATCGCTGCAGTAGGTCTTCAGTGCCTTGACGATGGTGGCAACCCTGCGCTTATTATCCAGATAGAGACTGTTAAGCTCATTTATGTCATAACCGCCCGCACTCCATTTGAGCTGAGAAAGATCGACATCATCAGATATGCCAAAGTAATGGAAGGGGCAGAGGAGGCCGTCTTCAATAGCTTTGCCAAGTCTTATTTCGCTGGCAATGCGATAGTTGAAATATTTGGTTATGTCTTCCCCATCCAAACGTTCCGGAGTTGCAGTCAAGCCCAGCAGAAGATCGGGGTTGAAGTACTCAAGGAGCCTGTCGTAGGTTGCAGCTGAAGCATGGTGCGTTTCGTCAATAACGATAAAATCAAAGTAGTCCGGGGGAAACTGCCTGAACTTTTCTCCTGCGGCCAGAGTCTGGATCGAGGCAAAGAGATGGTTGTGCTCGCTTGGAATTTGGTCGCCTACCCAGAGATCGCCAAAATTATTATCCTTAAGCACACCCCGGAAAGTGTCGGCACTCTGCTGCAGGATTTCCTGGCGATGGGCCACAAAGAGCAGCCTGCAATTTGGATTTTCCGCATAATAGCGTTTAAAGTCAAAGGCAGCAATCACTGTCTTGCCTGTGCCGGTTGCGGCAACTACCAGATTGCGCCGGGAATTGTGCACTTCCCTCTCTGCCCTGAGCTGATCGAGGATTTGCTGCTGGTAATTGTAAGGGCGGATATCAAAATATGCGGGGATACCTGGTTCATCCGCTTTGTAGGTCAGGGCCCTTTGGAGGCGTTTGCGCTCTAGATCCTCGCTGGGATTAAAGGGCTCAAAGTCCGGGGAGTTCCAGTACGTCTCAAAGGTAGCTCTGTATTTTTCCATTACCTCCCTGGAGGTGTGTTCCGAAATCTTCAGGTTCCATTCCAGCCCGTCAGTCAGGGCGGTTTTGGACATATTGCTCGAACCTATGTAGGCGGTGCTAAATCCGCTTTCACGCTGAAAATAGTAAGCCTTGGCGTGCAGGCGGGTGCGCTTGGTGTCATAGGAAACTCGAACCTGGGAATTGGGCAGTTTCGCCAGGGCTTCAACTGCTTTGTACTCTGTAACCCCCATATAAGAAGTTGTAATCACCCGCAGCAGCTTGCCTTGCCTAGTGTGTTCCTTTAAATCTGGCAGGATTAGGCGCAGTCCATTGAAGCGAATAAAGGAAATCAGCAGATCAATCTGATCTGCCGAATGAATCTCCCTGCGCAGCTCAGCATAAAGGCGCGGCTCAGAGCGGGCCCCGGTGAAAAGGGAACTTACAGCAATTGAAGTCTGGGGTGCCTGATAGCCTGGCTGTCCCTGCTCGGTTATGGATCGCAGCAGCTCGCTTTCGAGAACCAGATAGTCGTAGAATTCATCGTCTTTCACATCATTAGCCAGCTGGCTGATGATGCGGTTAACTAGTTCGATTTGCCTTTCCACCTCTTGGCTGCTGGAACGAAAGTAGCTCAGCCCGAGTTCCAAAACCTGGGACAGGTAGGCAGCGAAGATCCTGCGGCCCTGCACTCCATCAATCTTCTCGGTAGAAACGTCCAGCTTTGACCGGGCTTCGGCAAGGCCGGAACCTAAGGCTCGATTAATAACGCTCTCATACAGCCCTTTCTTGATTGCCATCACACCAACCTCCAAACAGAATCTATCGGGCGTCTACCGCCCAATCTGGGCGAATCTTGTTTTTTACATTTTCTTCCCCATTATTTAGAAAACTCCTGCTGCTTAGGCTGTGCTCTGGATGTTCTAACTCGCCCAAGCAAAAAGAGAAGCTGTAACCCCTGAGGTTAGGGTGCGAGGTGTTGTCCGGAAAACAGGACGGGCAGCGCAGGGCAAAAGGTTGGGGTTTGAATAAGTTGCAGAAAATGAATGAAAGGAGGCGCCCCATGCTTACAAGTGATGACCTGGCAAAAATCGACGGATTTTGGTTTGCCTTTCCTCGGCGGCGTAAGAAGGCCATTGCTCATCTCAGAGGCAGTCCCCTCTACCCCCAAATACGAGGCAGCGTGATCTTTACAGATGTTCCCGGTGGTACCGAGGTCTCAGTTCACGTCAGTGGTCTTCCGCCTTATCAACCGGCTCCCCCAGGTGGAGATCCGATCGGTCCCCATGGTTTTCACATCCATGTGTTTGGCAACTGCCAGATCGGGGATCCTGCGATGCCGTTTCTGGCTGCTGGGGAACATTGGAATCCAGATAATCAGCCGCACGGCAACCATGCCGGCGACTTTCCTGTGCTTTTTTCCAATAACGGCAAAGCTACAATGCACTTTTTTACCAATCGCTTTAGAGTCTGGGAAATCCTTGGCCGTTCGGTGCTTATTCACGAAAACCCCGATGACTATCGAACGCAGCCCGGAGGAGACTCAGGCCGCAGGATAGCCTGTGGTGTAATCCAACCCTCCCCCTTTCTATGATAGCGGCATTCCAGTATTTTTTGCCCATTTCGAGATTGTACTATGGCAAAAATACAAGCACTCCCATATATCTATAACAACTCAATCACAGGAGGTGAAAAGTAATGCCCTTTACCTTTCAAGCCCTTAATGAAGACAATACCATTAATGATGCGGAGATTTCCCTTACCCTTAACCCAGCTACAGCCATCTTTACAGAAACCGACTGGGTAGGCGGGTCGACTGCAACTGCAGACATTAACGTAACCAACGACAATGCAACTGTGGCAGTGGACTATTTTGTATCAGCTGACTGGTACGCTGCTGCCGGTGATACTGTCCAAAACGCCCGCCTGCTTGCGGAGAAACTTGAAATTGAAGTAACTGCTGATCCGCTAGGCACGCCTGCAGTCCTCTTCACCGGCAAGCTGGCTGACCTGATCCAGCAGCCCCCTGCAGGCCGTAATTTGGCTGGCGGCGCAAATGAAGATGTAGAGTTTACAATCACACTGCCGGCAGCAGATGCTACCGACCTCATTCAAGGCGTAGGCATTGAATTTGATTTAGTCTTTGTGGCGGTGTCGGCTTAGTTTTACTGCAAGGTGGTTGACTCGCTTCAACCACCTTGGCTCACCCATATCTAGAAGGGAGTGTCTTGAATGTTTACCGCCCAAGCAGAGAACGAAGGCAACTTGATTAGAATCGGGCAGTTCGAACCCTCCGACCAGTCCCTTTTCTTTCTTTTGATCGTGATGCTGATCTTGCTGCTTCTCCTCATGGTATTGTTACCTGCTTGCTGCGCATAGAAGGGAAGTGAACTTATGGCTAGAGTTATCTGCCCAAACTGCGGGCAAAGTGAAACGGTTGAATTCCATGGTCGCTTTCTGGTGACCTGCGACAAGTGTGATCAACA
>JAAYOM010000092.1 GCA_012520315.1 Bacillota bacterium
GGATGTAAACAGAGCTACTGCAGGATCCAAGCCTGTCAGCAGCGGAACCAAGACAGTTGCACCAAACATTGCGAACAGATGCTGAACACCAAGTGCTAAGTGTTGTCCTATCCCTAATTGCCCCTCGCTTAATTTCACGTTCATAATTATCCTCCTTTGAAGTCTCACTGGACTTAATTAAAGGTCCTGTTGTTCTAGAATAAGAACTCGTTCCTCGCCATCTGTTTCCTCTAAGCGAACCGCTACAACTTCCTTGGCTGACGTGGGCAGATTCTTGCCCACGTAATCGGCCCTAATCGGCAACTCACGATGGCCCCGATCTACAAGAACAGCTAACTGAATCCTTGCCGGTCTTCCCAGATCAATCACAGCGTCAAGTGCAGCTCTGGCAGTTCTGCCCGTAAAAAGTACATCGTCTACAAGCACTACAGTCTGCCCAGTAACATCAGCAGGCATCGATGTATGATTGACTACCGGCTGCTCTGCAATGGAAGACAGATCATCGCGATAAAGAGAAATGTCTAAAACTCCCACCGGAACATTAACTCCCTCGATCCGCTCGATGTTCTTAGCCAAACGTTCTGCTAGGGGCACGCCTCTGGTGCGAATTCCTGCCAGAATCAAACCTGCTGTACCCTTGTTGCGCTCTACGATCTCATGGCTGATTCTCGTCAAAGCGCGCCTGATTTGGGCACTATCCAAGATCTGTGCTTTTTCCTTGAAAATCCTTTTCCCCCCCTTTCCACAAAAAAAGCTTCTTGCGCACAGATCGCGGCAAGAAGCGTCTATTTCCGTTCCTTGCCGGCCTCTCTGTGCCAACTTAAAGGACTACCTGTCAGGGGTAGCGTACACCAAAAGCATAGAGTTGTCAACTCATCTGCCTCGCTTTTTCAAGAATTTGCTGAAACTCTTCCCCTGGCGGCGACTGAAATTTGAGATATTTGCCGTTAGGATGCCGAAAACCAAGGAAGAATGCGTGCAGCGCCTGGCTCTTTGCCCCCAAATTATTGTGTCTGAAGCCATACAGCTCATCGCCTACCAGGGGATGATGTATGCTGGCAAAGTGCACTCTGATCTGATGGGTACGACCCGTAACTAAGCGGCACCTCACCAAAGAATGCTTGGAGAAAAGCTCCTCTACCCTAAAGCAGGTTTGGGCCTGCCGGCCCGAGGGCAGGACCGCCATCTTCTGACGGTTCTTTGGATGCCTGCCTATGGGCTTGTCTATGCATCCTTCCGGCTCGGACATCACCCCTTGCACTAAGGCCAGGTAATGGCGCTCTACCAGTCGATCTTTAATCTGCCGCGCTAAATAAGCGTAGCTGTCATTGGTCTTGGCTACCATCATCAGACCGCTTGTATCTTTGTCTAGACGATGCACTATACCTGGTCGATCCGCACCCGACCCTTCGGCCAATTCGTCAACCTGGGCCAAAAGTGCATTTACCAGCGTTCCTTCCCTGTTCCCTGCTCCGGGGTGGACCACCAAACCCTTTGGCTTATTAATGATCACCAGTTCAGAATCTTCATAGACAATTTCCAGGGGAATGGGTTCTGGCTTTAAGTCTATCGGGGTTTCTTCGGGAAGGAACACCATGATCTTGTCGCCTTCCTGCACCAAATAGCCCGCTTTGACCGCAGCGCCGTTCACTGTGATCAGACCGCCATCGATCAGCCGCTTGATTTGGGAGCGGCTAACATCCAGGTGCTCTCCGAGCCAGATGTCCAAGCGCAGCCCCAGGTTGTCCACTGCAACGAACTGAAGACTTTCACCCTTCTCTGCGGTCATGAATCAGAACCTCCCAAAACAATAGGCCAACTCCAAGCACGATGGCCGCATCTGCCACGTTAAAGACGAAAATCCGAATGTCCACAAAGTCAATGACTGCTCTCCAGCGCAGGCGATCTATGAGGTTGCCAACAGCCCCTGCCAGAGCTATAATCACTCCCCAGCGCACAAATGCACTTTTCGCCATAATCTTGTTCCACTGAGTGAAAATAAAAAGCAGACAGACTACTGCAATAGCTGACAGTAATGCAACCTGCCCCTGGAAGAACCCAAAGGCAGCCCCCCGGTTTTGTACATATGTGATGTACAAAAAAGGAGGGATGAGCGGAACACTCTCCCCTTCAGCCATGTTAGCCATTACCAGATATTTTGACAGGCGATCCGCGAGCAGAATCAAACCTGCCGTAATTGCATAACTCACCAGCATGGCCCCTTCCTATAACAATTATAGATCAATTCTGCGTTTGGAAGGATATCCCTGCCAGGCTCACCGCTTCTCTGACAAACTTGAGGTTCCATAGCGGGCTACTGCCTCCCAGGAATCCTCACCATCGAAAATCACACTGTCTTCTTCGTCTGTAAAGGTTCGACCGAATGGAGGAAAGAGCAGTTCCTCCTCAACGGGACGTCCTTCTAGGCTTTGCCCTTCCTTTTCACGTTGACATTGCATACACAGCAAAGTGCGGGGCAGCGCTAGCAGGCGCATCTCAGCAATGGAGCGTCCGCAGCTGCGGCAAAATCCGTACGTCCCTTCCTTAAGTGCCCTTTGCGCTTCTTCAATCTCGGCAATCTGCTGCCTGATATTTTCCAGTAGGCCAAGATCTTTGCTGCGTTCGTACATTTCACTGCCCAAGTCCCCAGGATGATTGTCATAGGCTGAGAGTTCACCGATTCCCTCCCGTAACGATGCCCCTAGTCCGTCAGCTCCTCCAAGCCTTGCCTCTACTTCCTGCAACTCCTTTTTTTCCTTAGCCAGTGCTTCTTTTTGTCTCTGTAATTGTTTTCTTTCCATACCTGCCTCCTAGGGCCGAATGGCCAACTCATTTTGTACGATACGTGTCAATTCTGCTATGAATTCCCCTACAATTGGCAAGTTAAGGGAGGCAATTCTCCCCATGATGTAAAGAAAGAGTGCGCCCACAATGGTAAAACCAATGGCTAAACCAAATCCCCTAGCGATTCCGAACAAGAAGTTTAGGTATAGCATGCGCCTGGGCTTTCGGTATAATTCTATGTATTCGGCAATGCTCGCTTTTTCCAGCGATTGCGTCATTTTTTCCGCCTTAATCAGAAGGTTCTGCAGCAGACTGCTGTTGATGCGGTCGGCCAATTCCACCCACCCCTTTTAACTAGGGTATGCAAAACCCCCTCCCGTATACGAGAGGGGGTGAGCTGTTAACTAGATAGCATCAGCGCAACGCTGGCAAATTTGAGAATGATTTGGGTCTTCGCTCATGGTTTCGAAGTACTTCCAGCAGCGTTCACACTTCTCACCACTGGCTTTGCTTACTGCCACTTTAAGCCCTTCTTCTGTGTACAGAGCTTCCTGATCTTCCTGGAAGTCCTTGACCTCAACCGCAGAGACGATGAACAGAAGTCTCAGATGATCAGCAAAGGCACTCAGTGTACTTTGATAATGCTCATTGGCATAAATTACTACCTTAGCCTCATTAGATGCCCCGATAGCCTTGTCTGCCCTAGCCAGTTCTAAACCTTTAGAAACGACACGCCGAACCTCGAGAAGAGCTTCCCAACGCTGATCTAGTTCCTTATCCCAATACTCAGCGGGCAGCTCCTGCCAGGTGGTATAGTGTACGCTCTTTTCTGTCTTGACAGCCTCAGGCAAATGCTCCCAGATCTCCTCTGCAGTAAAGACCAGAATTGGGGCCAAGAGCTGCGTTAACTCCTTCAGGATGATCAAAAATGCAGTCTGGGCCGATCGCCTCTCCCGACTGTCAGCCTGGTCGCAATACAGGCGATCCTTCAATACGTCGAGGTAGAAACCTCCGAGGTCAACCGAAGCAAATCTGTGCACATCATGATAAGCGATGTGGAAATCACACTTCTCATAGGCAGTACGCATCCTTCTGCTCAGCTTAGTGAGCTGCATTAACGCCCAGCGATCGATTTCCTCCATTTTGTCAAATGGCACACTGTGCGCCGCAGGATCAAAGTCATGGATATTGCCCAGCATAAACCGGGCAGTGTTGCGGATCCGCCTATAAGCATCAGACAGCTGCTTGAGAATATCGCCTGAGATGCGAACATCTCCCCGGAACTCTGCCGAGGCTACCCAGAGACGAAGCACATCTGCACCGTACTGATCCCATACTTCGTCGGGACTCACCACATTGCCCACAGACTTTGACATTTTCTTGCCCTCGCCGTCTACTACCATGCCATGGGTGAGTACGGCTCGATAAGGTGCCTGGCCGGTTGTTGCCACCGATGTTGAAAGCGATGACTGGAACCACCCACGATGTTGATCACTGCCTTCGAGATATAGATCGCAAGGCCAGGACAGATTTTCCCGGTTTGTCAACACAGCTCTATGGGATACGCCAGAATCGAACCAAACATCCATTGTATCAGTTTCTTTCCTGAAACTGTCACCCCCGCAGGCCGGGCAGGTGAAGCCAGGGGGCAGAAGCTCGGCGGCAGATTTGCTGAACCAGGCATTTGAGCCTTCCTCTCCAAACAGCTGAGCCACACGTTCGATTGTTTTAGGTGAGACAATTGATTCGCCGCAGTCACAATAGAAGGCTGGAATTGGCACTCCCCAGATTCTTTGCCTTGAAATGCACCAATCGGCTCGGTCAGCCACCATACCGCGGATACGATCGATACCCCAGCTGGGAATCCATTGCACCTTTTCAATGGCGGCAAGCATCTGGTCTCTAAACTGGTCGATGGAAACAAACCACTGATCAGTAGCACGATACATTACGGGATTTTTACAGCGCCAGCAATGGGGATAGGAGTGTTCGACAAAATCCATCTTCAAAAGGGCCCCAATACTGTCGAGATCCTTCACCACCGCTTTGTTGCCCTCATCGAGGGTTAAACCTGCATAGGCCCCAGCCTCATCAGTGAATTTCCCCTGGCCGTCCACGGGCGAGAGGATAGGCAGATTATACTGCAGGCCGACAACATAGTCTTCATGCCCATGGCCCGGTGCAGTGTGGACACAGCCCGTACCTGCATCCAGTGTGACGTGATCTCCAAGAATAACCACAGAATCGCGATTCATCAGAGGATGAGTGCAGACTATACCTTCCAGCTGAGAACCCTTAAATTCAGCCAAGACTTCCCTCGTCGTCAGGCCGAGTTCGTCTAAAACACCTGCGGCTAATTCTTTAGCCAGCACCAGTCTGCCCTTTTCTGTCTGAACCAAAATATAGTCATATAAGGGGTGCAGCGCTATGGCCAGGTTAGCCGGTATAGTCCAGGGAGTGGTAGTCCAGATCACAAAGTAAGTGTCTTCTTTATCTAAGACTCCCTGGCCGTCCTTGACTGGAAAACGCACATAGATGCTGGGAGATCGATGATCCGCATATTCGATCTCCGCTTCAGCCAGTGCGGTTTGACAGCTGGCACACCAGTATACAGGCCTCAATGCTTTGTAAACATAGCCTTTTTCAACCATTTCCCCAAACACTCGGATTTGGGCAGCTTCGTACTGGGGGTTCAGGGTTAAATAAGGGTTTTCCCACTCACCCCACACCCCGAGCCGCTGAAACTGCTTGCGTTGATTGTCAACCTGCTCCAGGGCATAGGCTGCGCATCTCTCCCTAAATTCTACCGCAGACAGGTTATCCCTATCAGAACCCAAGGAGCGTACGACGTGGAGCTCAATGGGGAGACCATGTGCATCCCAGCCGGGTACATAGGGAACATGGTATCCAGCCAGATTACGAGAACGCATCACGATGTCTTTGAGAATTTTGTTGAGTGCGGTTCCGATGTGAATGTCGCCATTGGCGTAGGGAGGGCCGTCATGCAGAATGTAAGTTGGCCTCCCCTGGGCCTTGCTCAACTCTTGCAGTTGGCCGTAGTAATCCTCCCGCTCCCACTTTGCCAGCATCTGAGGTTCTCTCTTGGGCAAGTTGCCCCGCATGGGGAAATCCGTCACAGGCAATTGCAGAGTCTCTTGATACTCAGATTCCTTTTTCATTTTCCACTCCTCCTAACAAACCATAAAAAAATCGCCCCAAAAAAGGGACGAATAAGCCGCGGTACCACCCTAGTTAAGACAGGTTGCCCTGTCTTCACTTCCTGGCGATAACGGCACCACCGGCTCAGCTTACTATTACTCCTCACTTGAATTTCAGCAGGCAACTCCCGGGTGATTTTCCTTCACTGTTCCTGGCATCCGCTTTCACCTGACCGGACTCTCTGCAACCGTTTCCAGCAAGTACTCTCCCGTTCATCATCTTTCCGTATTATCGCTATTATATCCAACGAACATCACGAAGTCAACTGCGCCATTATCTATTCCTCAACATCAGTCTCTTCTGCAGCCTTGGTCGAGGCAATCTCACGATACAGCCGTGTAGCTCCCGGTTCATTGCCATCATCTACCAGCACATTCCAGATCGTCTCCATCGTCAGACGAATCTTTTCCCTTAATTGCAATTCTGCCCTTTGGGTTTTCTGCAGACGTTCTTCAGCCTCAGCCAGCAGCTGCTGGGCTTTAAGACGAGCTTCCACCAAAATTCGTTCTGCTTCCGATTGAGCCACATTGACCACGTTGTCTGCTTCCTGCCTTGCAATGGTCTTGGCCTCCTGAACAGTCTGCTTAGTTAAAGAAATCAAATCCAGAATATCCTGTTCCTGATGATCCTGACCCTCTAACTCTGCCCGCAGCGCCTCGAGCTCAGCATGCAGCTTGCGGTTCTCCTGATAAATGGTTTCATATTTGACTAAGATGTCTGCCAGAAAATCATCTACCTCTTCGGGGTCATAGCCCCTCAATGTCCGTTTAAACTCCATATTGTGAATATCAATTGGTTTGAGCATATTGACCACCTCCTAAAAGTAGCGATGCAGCACTATACTAGTGCGGCCTTTGCGAGTTGTGCCGCCCACCTCAGATACAACGACCCGTCCCCTGCCGCGAATAGAAAGGACATCACCTTCAGAAATCGCCAGGGCCGGATTGGAAACCGGCTTCCAGTTCAATTTGACACGCTCGCCTTTGATCTCACGCACCATCTTGGAACGGGATGTCCCGAAACCTTCCGCAGCTACTGCATCCAGGCGCAACGATGCCACCGTGCCTTTAATCTCCTTAATTCGCTCAGGCTCTACAGCCAACTGTTCCTCGTCGATCTCCTTCAGTATAATCGGGACCCTGCCGACTTGTGTCCAATTGCTGAGCAAATAGTCCCCCACCTCAGCAGCGACTATGGCCTGGCAGCCACCTTCAAGAACCAGGATGTCCCCAATTTTGCCCCGTTTCAGTCCTGTACCTAAAATGGATCCCAGATAGTCACTGTGGCCAACCTTTTGGAAGGCGAAGCTGCCTGCAGCCTCTAATATCCGGAGTGTCGAGTCCACCGTCTCCAGAAGGTAGAACTGGGGATAGATTACTATGCGTGCACGCTCAGCCTTCTTATAACCTCCCTGCTGCAGATAGCCTACCTCAGGAATGCTGCCTAAGACACTTTGTGCTACCTTGCGTTCATATGGATCGTAGAAGTCTGTTTTTTGCGGGCGATTAGTCTCCCAGGCTTGACGAGCCAGGTCAAGAACATGTCTCCCTACAGCCTGCTCAGCTTCGCTGTGCAGATGATTTAGCAATTGCTCCTTATTCACTCATTTCAATCCTTCCTAACCAGCACTACCAGAGCATGATCATCACCAGCAGCTGTCTCAAAAGAGAATAACCTAAGCGCAAAACCAAAAACATAATTATTGGCGAAAAATCAAGGGCGCCAACAGGAGGAATAATGCCTCTAAAGGGCCGGACCAGCCAATCAGTTATCCTGTAGATAAACTGAATAGCCGGATGTGAGTAATCCACATTAGGCATCCAACTCAGCAAAAAGCGAGCAATCAAAATCCAGGTATAGATCTGGAAAACTAAATCGGCTAAGGTTATTATTCTCCACACTAATAACTCACTCGCCTTCGTTTCGAATCATTTCAAAAAAATCAGTCTCTAAATCCCCTTCGATGGCAACTGAAGCCGGAGTAAAACAGAAGATGGTTTCACCTAACTTGCGCATATTGCCCTCTAGAGCATAGGTAGTACCGCTCATAAAATCCACAATTCGCTGAGCCTCATGCTTATCAACCAAATGCAGCCGTAGAATCAAAGATCTGCGACTCTTGAGGAACGATACGTACTCTTTAACATCTTCATACATTCTAGGCTCTACGATATGCATTTTTTGATTGGCATGACCTCCCGCAAGTCCCACTAAAGCAGGCTTGCTCTGTTCATTCGCTTCAGACTTTTTCTTGCGCTCGCGCCTTAAAGGCACTACATCTTCTTCTATCGGCTCACTTACCCTGCCCATGCCCTCTTCATCTTCATAGTCTTCGGTAACACCAAGCAAGACCTTTAACTTATGGACAAAACCGCTCATACTGAATCCTCCTCCGAGAACAGAGCCGATCCAATCCTCACTAATGTGGCTCCCTCTTCGATAGCTACTTCAAAGTCATTCGTCATACCCATTGACAAGATGTCCCATGTCACACCTAACTCCTGCTGCAAATCTTCGTACAACAGCCTGGTTTCACGAAAATACGGCCTAACAGCCTGAGGTTCCAATAAAGGTGCCATAGTCATTAAACCTCTGATCCGCACGTTATCGCATTCTTGCAGTACTCTTTTGGCAAAGCTGCGCACTTCACTAGGGGACAATCCGGTCTTGCTCTCTTCGCCCGAGACATTGACCTGGATCAACACATCCTGGATCTTGCCCCACTGCCCAGCCCTGGAGTCTATCGCCTGGGCCAGATTCCAGCGATCGAGGGAATGGATAAGTGCAAATTTCTCACAAAAGCGCACCTTATTGGTCTGCAGCCTCCCTATAAAATGCCACTGAGCATCTGGGAACCGCTCCAAACGTGCCTGGGCATTTTGCACCCTATTCTCCCCTAAAGTTGTCAACCCTGCATCGATTAGTTCCTGCACCTGTTCGTCAGATGCATACTTTGTAACTCCCAACAGCTGAATATCTGACTCAGCCCGCCGAGCGAAACTGGCCGCTTGCCTGATGCGGGCTTGTACATTTTCCAAATTCTCTTTAATAGTCATTACTTCCACCTTATCGTTCTTTTTCCTGCATATTAAACTAGATGAAGAATTACGACCAATGCCCCTACAGTCCAGGTATAGTAGGAAAACCAGATTAATTTGCCCTTCCTAACCAGATCAAGTAGAACACGGATGGCAATGTAGCCTGTCAACGCCGCTGCTATAAGCCCGGCAACGAGTGCATTACTACTAATTGTGACATTGCCTGCAAACAAATCGCCGAAGGACACAACCAGCGCACCTAAGATGGCAGGTATAGCCAATAAAAACGAAAACCTGGCGGCGCTTTCCCGATCGAGACCTCTCAATAGCCCTACTGCGATAGTTGTGCCTGATCTGGACAAGCCGGGAAGTATGGCGAGGGCCTGCCCGCAGCCAATTAACAAGGCATCTTTGGTCGACACTTTCTCCAATCCCTTGTTTGCCACGTGGCGGCGCTCCGTCAAGTAGAGGATGGTGCCCGTTACAATCAGCATCAAGCCCACAAATACACTGCTGCCAAAGAGCAGCTGGAGCTGTTCTTTTAGAATAAGAGCGACCGCCACCGCAGGGACAGTCCCTAGCACAAGGGCAAGGAGCAACCGGAAGCCTGGATCATCTGTTGCCAATCTCTTTGCATCCTTCGGATTTGCCAGGAACTTGAAAAAGGATTTGACTAAGACCCAGACTTCATTCTTAAAGACAACCAGGACAGCCAGTAACGTTCCTACATGAACGATAACTTCAAAAACCAGCGATGACTCCTGGATATTAAACAACCTCGAGAACAAAACGAGGTGTCCTGAAGAACTGATTGGCAAAAACTCGGTCAGACCCTGGATAATTCCTAAGATCACGGCTTGAACAGTGGTCATATCCCCACTCCTATTGCGTTATTCCAAACACTCCTATTTATTCTTGTTCCGCAGCCGGATTCCTGCCCAAGCCCAAGCTAGATTGGCTAGTTTGTTCAAGAAAGGCAGGACGGCAAGCGCGGTAATACAGTTGAAAAGTGTATGGGCATGGGCTACCTGGCGGGCTGGGGAGCTGGATAAAGACTTAATCAGCCTCAAAAACAGTGGAAAAAAGGGCATGATAACGAAGACTCCCCCCAAGTTAAAGAGAAAGTCCGCATAGGCAGTCGCCCGGCTAGCCCGACTCCGGCCCATACTGGCCAGGAGGGTTGTAATCACAGTGCCGACATTACTGCCCAGAGCAATGCCAATTGCCGCCGGCAGAGTCAGCAGGTTTCTCCCAGTCAGCCCTATTGTCAACCCTGTTACAGCGCTGCTGGACTGAACCACAGCTGTTAGTAAGATCCCGGCTAAAACGGCTAAGGGGGGCGTTCCGGCAAGTTCAACCAGGATTTTCTGCACTCCCGCCAGGCGCAGAATTGGAGCCACTGCACTTGCAGTAAAGTC
Source organism: Bacillota bacterium (assembly GCA_012520315.1). GTDB lineage: Bacteria > Bacillota > Limnochordia > Darwinibacteriales > Darwinibacteriaceae > UBA5420. Next base: position 10,460 of record JAAYOM010000092.1, read on the forward strand.
CATACCAAAAAGGACGGCACCCAGACCAAAGACCGCTCTGCCTAGTGCTGGCCGCTTTGCTATGCCGATCAAGAGCAAACCAGAAAAGAACAGAGGAGTTGCCAGCTTGGTCACGGGTAAAGCCACTATTTGAGCTGTGAAGGTTGTACCAATATTAGCCCCCAGCATAACCCCAATCGCCTGTTGGATGCTGAGCACTTCGCTGTCGACTAAGATAACCATCGTTGCATTCACCACGCTGCTGCTTTGCACCAGCCCAGTGGTGACTAAACCTGCAAACAGACTTCTTGACTTCGTTGAGGTAAACTTGGTTAAAACAGCCCGCAGCCTAAAGCCTAGAATGCTCGACAGAGTAGTTCCCAGCATGCGCAGCCCTAACAGAAAAATACTGATACCTACTGTAAAGTTGAGGACAAACAAAAAGATTCTCATACCTGACTCTATGAGAATCCCTTGCCCTTTAGAATTATTTCAAGTCGATTACGGCCCCCGGTTGGCAGTGGGGCAACAAGTAGTGCTCAGGATCGGTGCTAAGCAAGCGGACCACCTTGGCTTGAAACCCGTCCAGCTGTTCAACCTCCAGACTGAGACCGCCTAGCTTGAGAACCATAGTGGGTGCCGGATCATCATCAATCCCTTCTAACACATCCTCCAGGGGAACTATGGTGTAGAGCACTGTCACTGAACACCTCCTTCCGCATCCGGCTCGATCATCTGGGCCAGCCGTGACAGGGCGACTCCAAGTCCTCCCACTTCATCAATGAGGCCGATCCGGACCGCCTCCTCGCCCACTAAAACTGTGCCCACGTCACGGACCAGCTCACCTGTGCGAAACATCATTTCCCTGAGTACGTCTGCCTTTACCCTGGAATGTTCCAGGATAAAACGAGTCACCCGTTCCTGCATCTTGTCCAGATACTCATAGGTCTGCGGCACACCAATGACCAGGCCGCTGAGGCGAATGGGATGAATGGTCATGGTTGCGGTGGCAGAAATTAGGGAGTAATCTGCCGCAACTGCAATGGGGGCGCCAATGGAGTGACCCCCACCTAAGACCAAGGAGACAGTAGGAGTTTTCATAGTATGCAACATTTCTGCAATGGCCAATCCTGCTTCAATATCTCCTCCAACCGTGTTTAGAACCACAAGCAAACCCTTAATTTTCGGATTCTGCTCGATGGCAACCAGCTGAGGAATAACATGCTCGTACTTCGTTGTCTTATTGCGGGGCGGCAGGACCATGTGTCCCTCAATCTGCCCAATTATTGTCAGGCAATGGAACGGTTGAACCTCTGGTTCCTGAGCCTGCGGCCTAGAAATCTGCCCAAGTTCTTTAATGTTCTGCAATACAGCCTTATCTTTAGATCCGGAGCCGCCTGGCGTTGCCGGTTGTTCTTGCCCATTCATTAAAGCTCCCCCCTTCCCTACCACCTAGTATGGTAAGAAATGAGGGAGCTTAAACCCGAACAGTTAGATTTCCATAATAATGGGCAGAATCATCGGTCTGCGCTTAGTCTTTTCCCAGAGATACCGGTTGAGTGTATCCCGCACTGCCCCTTTAAGGGCACCCCAATCTGTATTGTTGAGGGCGAGACAACCTTCCAGTGCTTCCCTGGCCTTTTCCCGAGCCTCATCCATCAGAACTTCAGATTCTCGCACATACACAAATCCACGGGAAACAACATCTGGCCCTGCAACAACCTTGCCTGTCTTTTTGTTCATGGTGACTACTACAATTAAAATGCCATCCGTCGACAGTTGGCGCCTGTCCCTGAGCACTATGTTGCCAACGTCGCCAACGCCCAGTCCATCCACGAACACTTGCCCAGAGGCAACCCTGTCTTTGACCTGTACACCTTGGGCAGAAAACTCTACCGGCAAACCTATTTCCCCAATGACAATGTTCTCCTTGCAAACCCCAGTGGCTTCAGCCAACTCCGCGTGTTTCAAGAGCATACGGTGCTCACCGTGGATAGGAATAAAATAACGTGGTTTGCACAGATTCAAAAGTAACTTGAGTTCTTCCTGCTGAGCGTGGCCTGAGGTGTGAATTCCCAAATGAGGCTCATAAACAACGTTGGCCCCTTCTTTAAACAACTGATTAATGATGCGGCCGACTGCTTTTTCGTTGCCTGGAATCGGTGATGCTGAAATGATCACGGTATCCCCAGGTGAAATTGCAATCCGGTTATGCTCAGCCATGGCCATGCGGCTCAAGGCAGCCATAGGTTCGCCCTGGCTTCCCGTGGTGATAATCACGGTCTGCTCCTTAGGCAGCTTATCCAGCCGATCCAAATCAACGAGGGTTCCCTCTGGAATGTCGAGATAACCAAGCTCAGTAGCTACTTCAACCACCCTGATCATACTGCGCCCTGTTACACTGACATAGCGTCCTTCCCGGACCGCTGCGTCAAAAATTTGCTGAATGCGATGGATGTTCGAAGCAAAGGTAGCAACGAGAATTCTACCCTTGGCATTGCTGAAAATGCGCGTAAAGGTTTCGCCCACAGACTTTTCTGAGGCGGTGTAGCCTGGACGTTCTGCATTAGTCGAATCTGACAGCAGACATAAAACCCCTTGTTTGCCCAATTTGGCGAAGGCATACAAGTCAGCCACTTTCCCATCATAGGGGGTCTGATCAAATTTAAAGTCACTGCAGTAGACAATTGCCCCTAAGGGAGTATGGAAGGCTAAGGCGACAACGTCGGCAATACTGTGATTAACATGGATGAATCCAACATCGATGTTTCCAAGCTGAACCCTGTCTCCTGCTTTGATTTCCTTCATCTCGGTACTTCGTTCCAAACCGTGCTCAATGAGTTTTACCCGCAAGAGGGCCAGAGTCAGCTTTGTCCCGTATACAGGCACATTAAGCTGGCGAAGAACGTAGGGAACACCCCCGATGTGATCTTCGTGCCCGTGCGTCAAAAAGATGCCCTTAACGCGACTGGCATTTTCCACTAAGTACGTGATATCAGGAATCACCAAGTCCACACCTGGCATATCCTCTTCTGGGAACATCACACCGGCATCCACAATGGCGAGATCCCCGCCGATCTCCACCACGGTCATGTTCTTGCCGATTTCGCCAAGGCCGCCTAAGGGCAGTATCCGTATTTTGTTTTTATCGATCATGTATTTAAAAACACCTCCAGTAAACTATGACTTCTTAAGCATAGGGGTGACCACCCTTCCGCCATTAGGTGGTCTCATATCACTAAACCGAACAAGTCATGCATTCTTATATTATACACAGAGTGTCGCAAATAATCAAACGCAAGGCAAATTTTAACCCCTACCCGATAGTCTCGCCAGGTAGGGGCAATGGTAAACGCTTTTCATTTACGAGCCTAGGCCCATTTTTGTCAACACTTCCTTGATTGACTGGGCCTCATGTTCAGTAAGATCAACTAAGGGCAGACGCAAAGGTCCGGTTTCAAATCCCATAAACTCCAGCGCCCGTTTTACCGGTACAGGATTTGTGGTTATGAACATGGCCTTAAACAGCGGCATGAGACTCAAGTGAATATCCCGGGCCTCATCAACCTTCCCTGCACCAAAAGCCGAAATCATAGCCTTAATCTCCCGGCCAACTAAGTGAGAAGCAACACTCACCACCCCTGCCCCTCCAACAGCCAGAATCGGCAGGGTCAAAGCATCATCGCCGGAATAGATGAGAAAGTCTTCAGGAACCAAGGTCTTCAGCACACTTACTTGTTCCAGGCTGCCGCTGGCTTCCTTGATGGCTGCAATGTTTTCTATCTTTGCCAGCTCTGCTACGGTTTCAGGCAGAATGTTTGTACTGGTTCGGCCTGGAACGTTATAAATCATTATTGGCAGCGACGTCTGCAGCGCAACCTCCTTAAAATGCTCGTACAATGCTTGTTGTGAAGGCTTATTGTAATAAGGCGTGACGAGCATAATGCCGTCTACTCCCGCGTTTTCAGCAGCCTTAGTGAGGGCTATGGTTTCCGAGGTGTTATTCGAACCTGTTCCGGCAATAATCTCTACCTGACCGCCTAGAGCGTCCGTTACGTCAGAAAACAGCTTTACCTTTTCGTCAAAACTGAGCGTTGGACTTTCGCCTGTGGTGCCGCTGAGCACCACACCATCTGACCCATTCTCTCCTAAACGCCTTGCCAATTCCACTGCAGCGCCGTAGTTCACCGCACCGTCTTTGTGCATTGGTGTAATCATTGCTGTGAAAAGTTGACCTAACTTCATGGGTTAAACCTCCTAGATACGATCAAGTTGAAATTCCCTGTACAAAGCCTTCACTGCCCTCGGTATGTGTTCCTCCATCACTAAACAGGAAATATTGGCGTGGGAATCGGTAGTCTGGTAGATAGGTATTCCCTCTTGCTCCAAGCAATTCACTACTCTGGCCATAACCCCGGGAACACCGTGCATGCCTGCACCAACAACCGATACCTTGGCAAAACCTACCTCGATCTTAACACTTAATTCCAACGGAGTCAAAACACGCCGTGCTGTATCAACCTTGGCCTGATCGATGACAAAGGCAATCAGATCAGGGGACATGTAGATCAGATCAACACTTACTCCCGCTTCAGCAAGCATTTTAAAGACCTGGGCACCTAGTCCGGAACTGTGAAAGTTACTTGCACCGGTGATCCTTACTTGGGCGCGCTTACCAAGGTGGGCAATTCCTGTCACAACCCGATCAGATACTTGCTCCCCGTCGAAGGGCGTCTGGGTCTGCCTTCCCACAAGGGTTCCCCCTTTAGAGTGCACTACTGAGCGAATCTGAAGGGGAATGCCTCCCTCCATGGTAATTTCCGCAGCCCGGGGGTGCAGCACTTTAGAGCCCATATGACCCATTTCCACAACCTCACGATAAGACATCACCTGTAAGGTAGGGGCATCCGGAATAAGTCTGGGATCTGCAGTTTTGATTCCGTCAACATCGGTAAAAATCTCTACCCTCTCGGCCTTAAGCACTACGCCCAACACCGCGGCCGTAGTGTCGCTCCCGCCTCTACCGAGGGTGGTCACCTTCCCGGCAGATGTTACACCTTGAAAGCCAGCCACCACTGGCACTGTGCCTTTCTGGAGCAGATCCCACAGTCTCTCAGCCTGTACGCTAGTGACCCTTGCTCCCAGATGAACATCATCGGTGGTAATTCCACACTGCCAACCTGTCAGGGCCGCAGCAGACAAGCCCAATTTTCGCAAACCCTCTGCGAAGATGGCGGCTGAGATAATCTCGCCGCAGGATAGAAGCAGGTCGGTATTGGCTTCATCAGGTTCAGGATTAGTATGATAGACAAAGTTCAATAGTGTATCGGTGGCATAAGGGTCTCCCTGCCGCCCCATGGCAGAGACGACAACAACGGGTGCAAGGCCTGCTTCCACAGTTTCCCTAACCCTTTGCATAGACTCAGTACGCATCGCAGAGGTGGCCAGTGAACTGCCGCCAAACTTCTGCACAACAATTCTCATTCGCTCGCACCTCACCTCTTCGTAAAGGCACCCATCCGGTTAGCATACTCTGCGATTTGAACCGCGTTCAATGCTGCTCCTTTACGTATCTGGTCACCAACAACCCATAGGTTCAAACCATTTTCCACAGTCCGGTCCCGGCGAATACGCCCAACAAAGATCTGATCCTGGCCAGCTGCATAGAGAGGCATGGGGTAATCCTGTTTCTGCACATCATCGATTATTTCTATGCCTGGTGCGTTTCTCAGCAGTTCGCGACATTCCTCAGGCGACAGAGGAGATGCAGTCTCCACATTAATACTCTCGCTGTGAGAGCGCATGACGGGAATTCTGACTGCTGTGGGAGAAATCTTGAAACTAGGATCCTTAAACAGTTTCTGCGTTTCTCTGACCATCTTCCATTCTTCCCGGGTGTAGTCGTCCTCGTCAAAGACATCGATTTGGGGTATGGCGTTAAACGCGATTGGATAATGTTTGGGATCATTTGCCACCGGAAGAATAGCCGCTTCGAGTTCCCGGCCGGCCACATAATCTTCAGTCTGGCGGCGCAGTTCATCCATGCCCCGTCCGCCTGCCCCTGAGACCGCCTGATAGGTAGAAACCACCACCCGCTTAATCCCAGCTTTATCCAAAATCGGTTTAAGCACGATGGCCATGATGATCGTAGAGCAATTAGGGTTAGATATGATGCCGTTGTGCTTGAGGATCTCCTCAGGGTTAACCTCTGGAACGATCAAGGGAACATCGTCACGCAAACGAAAGGCACTTGTATTGTCAATTACCAGCGCCCCTGCATTTACCGCCGTTTCAACCCAATCTTTACTGACCTGACCGCCGGCAGCAAAGAACGCTACATCTACACCTTGAAAAGATTCAGGAGCAGCCTGCTCAACGGCATATTCTTTACCGCCGACTAATACTCTACTTCCTGCTGAGCGAGCTGAAGACAGGAGGGTCAGGCTGCTCATGGGGAATTCTCTCTCCACCAGAACATCGAGGAGTTCTTGACCAACCATGCCTGTTGCACCCAATATTGCTACATGTAGACCGTTCATAAAAATCTCTCCTTATACTGTCACTTCACTGCCCTGACCGACCTCTCAATCAATACAGGCTGCAGTTGCTTATTTTCCAACGCACATTCGATGGAGGGAATGAGCAATTCCATATCTGCCACAAGAGATCTTGGCTTGGCTTCAGGATTATCTTGCCCGAAGGGGACAAAGAACAGGTTTTGAACATTTAAGAGTGTTCCAATGTTTTTCGCATTAAGACCTAGAGCATCATTGGTTGAAATGGCTAAGATTACAGGTATCCCGTTTCTCAGTTGAGTCTTGGCTGCCATGAGTACTGCTGTGTCCGTTATAGCATTGGCCAGCTTTGCCAAGGTATTGCCGGTACACGGTGCTACCACTAGGCAATCAAGGATCCGGGCCGGGCCTAGAGGTTCAGCCTCAACAATGGTTGTAATCACCGGCCTTCCAGTCAGTTCAGAGAAATAGGCGATGATCTCCTTGCCAACACCGAAGCGAGTAGTGGTCTCAGCCACGGTCTGCGACGCAATAGGATATATTTCAGCCCCTAGCTCTCTTATCTTCCTGATCTGCGGCCAAATATCTTCATAAGTGCAATGACTACCGGTTAGGGCAAAGCCGATATTCTTACCTCTTATAGTCATTACTATGCTCCTCTCCTAACAGTTTTTCCAGTAGGTGAGGTATGGTCTTAATTAGAATGTCGGCAGCAGTCTTCGGCGCAACCTTGCCCGGGAGCGAAAGGGCATGAATGGCCAGAATCTCAAGTTCCTCCGCTGCAGCAAAATCTGTACCGCCAGGACCTGAGGCAATATCCACGATCACCGTAGCAGCATCCAGGAGCCTCAAATAGGAACGGGGCAGCACCAAGGCTGGAATTGTATTAAAGATAATCTGAAAGTCAGTCCTAAAATGCAAGTCCTCCAAAGGCAAAGGCTCACAGTTAAGCGCAACTGCCCGTGCCAGATCAGTTGCCGAACGGGAACTCACCGTCACATGGGCCCCCAGGCCGACGAGATTTCGCGCTAAGGTCGATCCGCAACGTCCTAGACCCAGCACCAAACAACGGGAGTTATGGATCGTAATCAAGGTGTTCTCCATGGCCACGAAAATCGCGCCTTCAGCCGTTGGAATTGAATTTAGCACCGCAATCTCATCAATTTCAGCCATTTCCACAAGAGTTAGCCCATACTGCGTGGCCAGCCCCCGAATAATGGGCTTGGCAACCCCGATTAAAAGAGGGGTATAGCGTGGGATTTTGGGAATCACTTCAGCTAAGCTGATGGGCTCTTTGGCCCCTAGATCAGCAACAATCCGACCCTCTTCGTCAGTGTTGCTCATCGGTGCTATCGTAGCTTGTGTACCTCGGACAGCTTCAACTGGATCATCAAAGTGCAATGCCCGTTTGAGGGTACCCTCCCTGGGAAAACCCACCAGACGCAAGTCTGTCCCGAGATTAACCAATGCTTCTGCCAGACCAATTTCGCGCTGATCACAACCGAGCATTGTTATGGACACACCAGCAAGTTGACGACCCATAACAAACCCTCCTCACCAAAACTCACTAGTACTATATGTCGGTGAAAAGAATGTGTTCTAGTCCTATGACGACTCCTTTAATGCGGGGAATCTGCCTAATAGCCAACAAAACCCCTGGCATAAAGCTCTCACGATTATTAGAATCATGGCGAATAGTCAAAGTCTGTCCCGGCAGTCCTAAAATTACCTCCTGGTGGGCCACTAAACCCGGAGAGCGGACACTATGAATGGGAATCTCCCTCGGATGAACTTCCTGCATAAGTTTTCGTGTCCGCAGGGCAGTTCCTGAGGGAGCATCAAGTTTTTGTGCGTGATGATATTCAATGATCTCGGCATGCTCAAAAAAGCGCACTGCTTCACTGGCGTATTTCATCATCAGAACTGCTCCAATGGCAAAATTCGGCGCAATGATGGCCTTCCAGTTCTCCTGCAATGCCCTGACCTGCCACTCTCTTAACTCTGATTCACTTAGTCCAGTCGTACCGATGACCATGGGAACATTGTACTCTAGACATGTTTCCATGCTCTGACCTACCGCGGCAGGGGTGGTAAAATCGACAACTACATCAACATCGATAGCCTCGAGTGCATCCTTGAGATTCGCAAATGTTCGTGCACCGATTTGCAAAACCCTCTCTCTGGGATCTACGCCCCCTACCAGATGCAAATCTGGAGAGCCCTGCACCGCTTTGCACACTTCGGCACCCATTTTTCCCCCAGCACCATTTACAGCAACTCGCATCCCTTTCCCCTCCTTGTAACCATTCCTGTCCATTCGATATTCAGCCCATACTTTCCTGCCGAAGAGGAGACAAGAAAAAAGGCCACCCTAGGGCAGCCTCTTCCAGACTAGTTTGTACTTTCTCCCCCGCCGTGGGATTCTACATCTTTAGCTCCATTCTGCCGGAGGATAGAACTGGCATCATTTACCTTGTCTTCGCTGGTTTCAATCACAGCCAGAATGCCTCCCTGCTTTATTTCTTCCTCATACTGTCGTCCCCGTTCTTCAGGGATGCCAAGATCAATCAGTCCCCCTGCGACTCCCCCCGTAACAGCTCCAGATAACACTCCTGCCAGGGGACCTGCAGCCACGATGGGACCAATTCCCGGGATAGCGAGTGCTCCAACTCCGGCTAAAAGGCCTGCTACTCCACCTAGCGCTCCGCCCCAGGTGGTTCCATCAGCGATGGAGTCGTTACTGCCAAAGTCCGAACCGGCTTCCATGTCAGAACCGCCCCGGCCTTGCTCGCTGTCTTTTGCTACAATGGAGATTTCATTATCTCTAAAGCCTTTATTTCTCAGAGCCTTTACTGCTTCCTCAGCGGTCTTGATATCCCTGAAAACACCAATAACAGTTGACAAAAGAATTCCCCCTTTCATTTCTTGAGAGTAGCTTACCCAATTAAAGGAGGCTTATTCCAACCTGCTAGGCGTCTGCCTAAGGATAAATAAACGGAAACCGCCGCGGTCGATCTTCAATCTTTTTCATGACCTCTGCATAGTCTTTGGCTGTTGTTAAGTCCACTATGATTAAGTCGCGCCCAATCTTCCTGATACCGCGCCAAGGGACAACTATGAGTTTAGGCCTAAACCAGCGATGACCATAGGGAATTACAATTGACTCTACTTCACCGCTGCGCAAATTGATAATCAGGTCGGTATGATCCACCACCCCAAGCCGAATGCCTTCATCAATACAGATCAGCTCTTTGCCTGCCAGCTCCGAATAGCGCACAGCCTCACCCCCGCCCGGCCCAGTATATGCGGCCGTCAAGTTATCTAGAACTTCCAACCCCATGATATGCAAAAGCCTGGCGCCTGGTTAAAGCCCGAGCCTAGATTGCCCCGGTCGTATTCGCCGATCTCGAGCTGGAGGTGACTGCGTTCTCCGCTGTGCCGAATCAAGATGGAATAGTGAGAACGGTGGAGAGAAAAATCCTGTTTTGCAATTATGCGCCACTCCAAGCTCCCCTTGAACTTGTACTCTAGACGGGTAATCCAGCGTAGGGCATCAAGTCTCAGGCTCCACTGTCCCCCACCCAGCTGCCAGTCCATACGCAGCGTACCGTTTAGGGGATCGAACTGAAACAAGCTGCCGTCTGGTGCATAGCGCATAATAAACGCCTCTGTCGGCTGGATCCGCCACTCTAGACTGGTATGTCTGTCTTTAGCTTCGATTTTCCAGCTTAATTGATTGTAATCTCTGCTGCCCTCACGGTTCGTGTGCCGCCTGACATTGAATGAAAGTTCCACTTCACCGAGTTCTTTAGCTAGCTGCAGCTGCCATCCCTGCCGGTTCGGAGTGTAGCGGTTGGTCTTAGCTAGAAGGCTCTGGAAGTTGGGATCTATGCTTTGCATCACAAGACTGCCTGTAAAGCCAGAACCCTTACTTGTTAGTTCTAGTACCGAACCTTGACTTTCTTCACCCTTGCAATCAATCTGCCATCCTTTAGCCGCCGTAACCTCAGTGGAACCAAACCTCCCGGCAGCCTGTACGGAACCGGCGCTTCCGCTCTCAGAAAAACCGGCATAGCGCATCTGCAGACCGCTTAAGGATATGCTTCCCAAGTGAAAGACACTTTCGGCAAAAACCGAGTCGACCACATCCCTGCTTTTCAAGGGTACTTGGCGCAGCATTCCCATCTTGAGCTGGTCGGTCAAAAGAAGCATGGCCCCGCTTTCCGCCGTGTAATTGTTCTTGTTAATCAGCCGAAAGATGTCCGACGAAGTGAAGTGGTCACTGTTGATGCAGAGGACCAACTGGGCGTGGTCAAGGAGACGAAAGGAAGCTTCCCACCAGGGGCTGGTCTCCCTCTGCCAACTGGGAAACAGTCTAATTTCACTCCGCAATCCTCCCTGGAAACTTCCCCAGGACAGGTTTTTCTCCAGGCCTATGGCAAAATCCACACTCAATCCTGTGTCTGCCAGGGAAGTGGCCAGCTCACCGCCGATATGGACTGCCTGGGCGCCTGCGGTGCAACTTAGCAAGGCTAAAAAAACAGCAAAAAAAACCCCGCGCATGTACACAAAAGAACATCTCCTTTGGACATATCCCTGGGCGCGGAGTACTTAAATTATAGCATAACAGCCTATTTTTTCCAAGCATATCCTTCTCTATCGGTCTCTCCCTTTTGACGGGAAAAATTTTCCTGGTTCTTGGCAACATAGGCCTGGTAAAGTTCTTCAGGTCCAATGCCTGCCTTCAGGCACATGCTCACAAAGAAATGCAGGACATCGACAATCTCCTCTTTAAGACGTTCGTGACTTATTTCTGTTGGATCCTTCCACCATTTGAAGTTAACCTCATCGAGGATCTCACTCAACTCGGATATAATGGCCAGCACTTCTTTTTGAATCCAAATCTCAGGACTGTAATCGAGATTCCTGTGTTTAATCACTGCTTCATCAAACTCTCGCTGCAGGCGGAAGATTTCCGTCAGCATATCTTTTGACATAATTGTTCCCCCTTAATCAGATGCTTTGGCCCCAGTGCTACCCAGCTCCATTCTTCAGGGTTGTATACGGTGTTGGCCAGTTCCAGAAAATCTGTCAAAGTAACCGCTTCGATGCGATTCATGATCTCTTCAGGAGTAACAATTGCCCCCTCGTCGATTTCACCTCTCAGCAGCCGATTCATTCGATTGCTGGTACTCTCCAGAGATAGAACCAAGCTCCCCTTAACCTGCCCCTTGGCCCTCTCCAGCATTTCCAGGGTAATCAATCGGGGCAGACTCTTAAACAAATCATAGAGCACGTCCCACACCCGGCTCCAGTGTTTAGGGTTAAAACCCGCGTAAACTCCATAGGCACCAGTATCATCATAAAGGGAGGTAAAGGAGTATGTGTTGTAGACAAGGGCCCGTTCTTCCCTTAGTTCCTGGAAAAGCAGGGAACTGACACCGCCGCCCATTACAGTATCTAACAGGCAAAGGGCGTAGCGCCTTGGATCATGGCGAGAAAGGGCCGAACCTCCAAGGCAAAGGTGAACCTGTTCTGTGTCTTTATCATGAAAGTGTCCCTGTCCCGAACAGTGCCTGGCCTGACCTGGCAAAGGCTTTTGACCCCGAGGCAGAAAACTAAAGGCCGAAGCAAAGGTCTCTACAACCTGTTCATGGGTGATATTGCCGGCACTGGCAATGATCAGGCGATCCGCCGTATAGTGCTTCCCAAGGAATTTTCTAATCATCTCGGGACTAAATTCGTTGATCGAATTTACAGATCCGATGATGTTACGGCCGAGGGGATCGTCCGGCCACAGGGTATCAGTAAAGAGATCGTGCACCAGCTCTTCAGGAGAGTCCTCGTACATGTGCAGCTCTTCGAGGACTACATTCTTCTCCTTATCGACTTCGAGAGGAGAAAACAGCGAATGCAGCAGCATTTGCTGCAAGACCTCCGCTGCAGTGTAATAGTGTTCATCTAAAACTTTGAAATAATAGCAGGTTTGCTCCTTACCGGTAAAGGCATTAAGATAGCCGCCCCGCCGATCCATAATTTCGGAAATATCCCGGGCAGAGTACTTTTCAGTTCCTTTAAACATCATATGTTCAATAAAATGGGAGAGGCCCCATTCTTGCAGTTCTTCATGGCGGCTGCCTACTTCAAACCATGCTCCCAAAGTAACTGAGCGCAAATAGGGCAGATATTCAGTAATAATGCGAACTCCATTAGGTAAAACGGTGCGCTGATACATACTAACCTCCTGTACGCTGGGGAAATGACCCAGAACGTACTATTCTTTCCACTGATTTTTGCATATGCCTATGATACCATAGATTCGACAGACCAGAAAGGGGGATCCAGATGAATCAGGGCATTATAGCAGCTGTACTGTCTATACTATTTTATCTAACCAGCCTGTTGAGCGGAGGGCAGGGACAAGCCATCCAGCCCGCAGGTCAACCGATCGCGCAACAGTCTTATACAGTCTTAGGCCAAATGGGAACGATTACCGCCGACAGGATCACTATACGCAACAGTCCCAGTGCGGACGGGAAACCGCTGGGTACTTTAACTAGAAATACCGCCATTACTATCCTTGACCAAAGTGACAGCTGGTACAAGATCCGTCCCCGCCTTGGCGCTGAGGGCTGGGTTCCCGATTACTCCGTTGACGTCCAGGACGTGCAGCGCGATAAGTCTGCCTATGAGCTCCTGGGATTTTATCCAGGCGGAGAACAGGCCTATGAAAGCCTGTTAGAAAATGGAGCGAGACTCACCGGCATCGCCCCATTGGGTTGGCAGCTTGGCAGTTATGGACAGTTGACTGTCACTGCTGATTTTAATCCTGAAGAAACAGGACGCAGCCTGTATTTTGCCGGTAATCAAAAGATGGATACCTTCGCCCACATCTCAGTGGATTCAAACCCCTCACCTCTGCTCAGCGATGCCCACATGCAAGCTGAGAGCATCAGGCAGATTCAGGCAGCGGTCAGAGAATGGGGTCTAAAAGGTGTCTTAATAGACATCGCCTATATTCCTGGCGAAGAACAAACCGGGCTCTATAGCTTCTTGAACAGATTAAAGACAGAGCTTGAGCAGGAAGAACTAAAGACCATTCTCGCCCTGCCATGGAGTGAAAATATTGACTATGCAATGGCAGCCAAATCAGGACAGTTCATTATGCTGCAAGGCAAGGGTTTGCATCAAGCAGGACCTTTGGCTTCTGTTACTGAGGTCAAGGCTATGCTGGAGGAAGTCACCTCCCTTGTGCCGGCTGAAAAGGTCATCCTGGCGGTGGCCGCAGGCGGCGTAGACTGGTCCAGGGCAGGCGTTCCTTCTCTCCTTTCACATCGGGAAGTACTGGAACTGGCAGCTCGCGAAGGTGCGAGCGTAAAGTGGGATACCGGCTCCAAGACTCCTTACTTTAAGTACAGTGCAGGCCGAGAAGTCTGGTTCGAAAATCGCTACAGCATTAAGTACAAGTTCGACTTAGCTAGAGAATTCGGCCTAGGCGGACTGGCTCTAAAAGATCTCGGTCAGGAAGATCCGGAGATTTGGACACGTTTGTAACTGGTGGAATCTTTGCTTTAATCAGCCAGCAGTTCCGACACAGTTACACACTGAAATCCTTTTTGCTCTAGATAATCTAGGATAACTGGCAGTGCTTCAAGGGTAGGCTTGGTCGGATGCATCAAGACCAGGGCCCCATTAGTTATGCCTGTTTTTACCCGATCTATTATCACTGTGGGCGCCGGCCTTTGCCAATCCACCGTATCAACTGTCCAGAGCACTGTTTTGTAACCCATTTCCCCAGCCACCGCCACAGCCTGTTGATTAAAATCGCCTGCCGGAGGCGCAAAAACCTGCGGACGCTGGCCGGTGGCCTCCAAGATGAGGTCTTCACCTTCTTGAATTAGCCGGGTAACCTCTGCGCGGCTCATCTGGCTCGCTTCACCATGCCAGCCTCCGTGATTGCCAATTTCATGACCTGCCTGGGAAATCTGTTTAGCCAAATCAGGAGAGACCTGTACCCAGCGGCCAGTAGGGAACCATGTTGCCAGAACCCCATGATGGGCAAAGACCTCCAGCATCCCTGGGATAAATTCGTCGCCCCAGTCCACATTAACCATCAAAGCCACCCTCGGACCACCCGAAGGTCCTCTGTACACCGGCTCGAAATGGGCACTTGTGATGGAGGGGATGATCTGAACAGTGACCAAACTTACAGATGAGTGAGAAGGTGCAGCCATCAGTGCATCAACAGTACCCTTAACGTCGACTAACTGGCCCACAACTTCTGCCGTCACCTTCCCGGTTGGCCAATGGAAGCTCGCATTATGGGCCTCCACGTAGAATGTCTCGGCCAGGCTTGCCACTACATCATAGAGTTCCTGCTCCAGGAGGCCTTCCACCAGCTGACCTTCTAGTGTAACTCCTGGTTTTACCCCATACAGACTGCGCTTGGCAAACTTGTAAATCCCCGGACCTAAGAGGCCCAAGGCGATGACTAAGAAAACACAGATGATCAGTACAAGCCCCCTCTTGGTAATGATCATCTTCAACGACCCCCTTTGGCAGGATGCTGGGTTCCGGAATGGTCAATGTAAAAATCTCCCTTGTGCAAGAGCTGGGAGACAGGAAGGATTTCATAGCCCTGTGCCAGCAAGTCTGGAATCAGACGGCGAACAGCCCCAGGAGTTCCTGGGGCGGCATTATGAAAAAGCACAATTGAGCCAGGTTCAACCTGGGCCATGACGCGATCGTAGATTTGGCTGCTAGTGAGGTCTTTCCAGTCCAACGAATCCACAGACCATTGGATGGTGTGGTACCCGAGGTTAGAAGCGACGCTGATTACTTGATTATTGTACTCCCCGAAGGGAGGGCGAAAAAGTGTAGTGCGCTGTCCGGTTAGGTCTTCAATCAGGGCCGCGTTTTTTTGCAGCTCATAGGCGATTCCCTGTTCGCTCAGGGAATTCATATGGGGGTGGGAATAGCTGTGATTCCCGATCTCGTGGCCGGCTGCCGCTATTTTCACTACATAATCCGGATGTTTGTCTACCCAGTATCCTGCTAGGAAAAAGGTGGTCAATATTCCGTGATCTGCGAGAATGTCCAGAATCTCATCGGTCAATTCGGTGCCCCAGGTCGCATCAAAGGAGATTGCCAGCTGCTTTGCGTCTGTCTTGACTTGATAAATTGGCACCAGCCTGCCCCTGGACGTCACCGTAACAATCAGCGGCTCCCGCACCTGCGGTACAAGGCTCACAAAGGCTAAAAGCAGGAGTACAAACACATACCACCATCTGACCCTAACAACGTATACCCGCATAACATCACCCCTGGGTAATCATATTACCTAGAGCGTAAAGTTATGATTCCCGATCCTTTTGATCACCGGCTTGGTTGCCCAATAATCTGCTGCCTGAGTCGTTTGGGGATTATAGAAGAAAAGGGCTCCACCGGTGGGATCCTCCCCCCGTAAAGCTCTGTTCACAGCTTCTCTGGTTGTGTCGCCTACAGTTTGCGGCAGAGTGTTTCTTTCGATGGGGGTAAACTGTCCCGGCTGATGAATCACATCCCAGACATTATCGGGAAACCTGCTGCTTTGCACCCTGTTTAAAATAACAGCCGCCACTGCTATTTGTCCCTCTAAAGACTCACCCCTCGCCTCCGCGTACACCAAGCGAGTCAGCAGTTCTTTCTCCTGCGAGCTGATTGGCACGATGGTCTCGTCTGGCGCCAATGTCCTGAGCTTGGCATCTGCAGGCAGCCGCAACGTGGTGCCGATCTGCATAGTGGTCGGATCCTTGATCTTATTTAACTCGGCTAGTTCTTTCCAAGAAACACCGTATGCCAAGGAAATGTCGTACAGAGTATCACCAGGCTTAACCGTATAAACTTGATGAGAGTTGGCTCTGCCGATGGAGAAAAACAGCAGCAAAGCCCCTAGAACCAAAAGAATATTACGCATTATTGCCCTCCCTATTGCTCTGGTATCACTTAATTCCACAACAAGCATGCTTTTCCTTCACCTCCCCAACTGATCCAAGTAGCGTAAAAACCGATTAGACTCGATCACTTCTGAAAAAGAAACCCTTTCTGACAAAAGATTCAGCACAAGTAGGATCAGGGCAGCCCCTATTCTCACCGCAAGGGGCAGAACGAGGACGCAGCCTAGGCCAAGCACTGCACCGAGAGGATTTGAACCTGAGTCCCCCATCATCACAACCCTGCGCAGATCCCAGGGCAGAAAGCCTCCTGCCGCACAGAGCATACCGAAGAGGGGACCTAAGCTCTTCGGTTCTACTAGAAACAGAACCAAGCCAAGAATAAGAAATGCCTTTCCAGCTCGACCTGGGCGAACATCCAATAGGTTGAAAAAATTGGCCATTAGAGCAATAATAACACCATTTAGGGCAAATTGAAACCAATTGCTGCTCATAGGGGAAACAACTGCCAGTGAGATCGCCATCCCTCCCCAGGCCTTCAGTGCACCCGTGGTCAAGTTGCGGCTGGCCAGGTGACCCCGGAACCCTTTCCTACTCTGTTCGCCATAGGCATCGTCAAGCAAGCCCAGAATGGAGAAGAACAAAAGCACAAAGACAAAGGGCGCTGCATACCTCTCCGTACCCGAACGGGCGACAATGACTAGAGCCCCAGTAAGCACAAAGACCAAGCCAAGACCTGTCGGAATCGCCTCATTCAGGTAGTTGTGTTTCAGACTGCCCTGGAAAATCGGCAAGAAAATCGGAACTGAGATGTAGGTCAGAATGCCCGCTGCGATCCACCAGATCATCTATGCCACCCCTTTTTCCAACAATGCCACAGTGCACGCAGCACTGACAGGAACTGACTCCCGCGGTGCCTCATGCCTTTAAGCCCCCGGCCCAAAGCGCGATGTTTCATCTCGAGGGGAACCTCAAGGACGCTAAAACCATGGTGTAAAGCCCCTACAGTGAGGGCTGCCTCGACCCCGAAGCCAGGGGAAAAATCACCTACCGCTTCCAGTACCCTGACACTTACCGCCCGCTGTCCCGAAAGCGGGGCAAGTATCTTATGGCCTGTGAGGAGCCTGACACCCAAACTTGCGGTGCGGCGAACGAGTCCAAAGCCCATTTTAGCACCGGTCAAGCTTTGTTCATGTCCAAAGCGGGCGATCGTCATATGAGCCTCCTGGAGCAAGACAGGCTCCAGGAGTTTTTGGGCCAAACCGGCTGTAGAACCCAAATCCGCGTCCAGAAGAAGGTAGATATCGGCCTTTACCTGCTGGCGACCGTAGTTTAGGGCACCGCCTTTGCCCCTATTAGACTGCAAACGCAGTGCGGTGACTTTACTCAAGCCGCAAGTTGAAACCAAAGCAAAGGTTTCATCTGTAGAACCATCGTCAATCACAACGATCTCATCAACCGGAAGCTCTGCTGCGGCAGCGAGGGTCTGCAAAATGGATTCTGCCTCGTTATAGGCCGGAATCAGCGCCGCAACTCTCATGGAAAAAGCCTCTGGGCGTCTTTTTGTCTCCCATAATGCCCTTGGCTTCCCCTACTTATGCCCAAAAGCAACGCTAATTGCCCCAGGGCAGTGTCGACACTGTCAACCTGGAGACTGGGGGGGAGCTTCTCTAAGGAGGGCGTTGTTGTGAGGTCCCAAACATAGACCAGATTGGCACCGGCAAGTCCAAGTTCATCCATCCTCTTAAGGTCTTCATCTGGCAGAGGATCTTGTGACAAGGGAAATACAAAGACCACATTCTGAAGATCACTGATTTCGAACCGACCGGGAGCCAAATCGGCCCGCCTGACTTGCTGCACCTGGGCCCCTGCAGATTTTAGAACATTGACGAGCGGATGAAGACCTGACTCTAGGTCTACCAAGACGATTTCCTGATCACTAAGCAGATCTCCGGTCAGAGTCTCAAGCAGCTGCTCCCAGGCATGATTGGCAGCTTCCATTTCGCCTTTGAGCTGGGCTAGGTTGGTTTGAGCCTCCCGAAAGCGTTCCTCCAGCTCGGTGATGATTGTAGCCTGCTCATCGACCAAAACATGGTCAGGGAAAAGTGCTCCGCCAATGAGAATACCCAGGATAAGGCTGAAAAAGACAGCCACCAGAGATGCGACATGATAGCGAAAACCGAAATTCATCTCAGAGCCACCCCACAATCAGACGTAATTGCAGCCAAAAAAGCCGCAGATAGTGGCGCCACGGCGAGGCCAATCCCATGAAAATCAGAATAGGAATTAGGGTGGCCAAAATCACCGGGGCAAGGGAAAGTGGAGTAGTCGAACGATAAAGCTCACTTACTTTTTTGGCATCCAGCAAAATCGGTCCTATTTTGAGGCGGGTCAAAAAAGTGGACGCCATTCCGGGACGCCCTTTCTCCAGAAAATCAATCATGTTAGAATGGGAACCAACCAGGACAATCAGCTCGGCTCCTTGACTATGGGCCAGGAGCAGGCCGAGGTCTTCACTTGTGCCTGGTGCAGGCACTACATGGAAGGGAACTCCCAGGCGCACCAGACGTTCACTGCTGGGGCAATGTCCGTCAGGGTAGGCGTGGGCGATGATCTGTGCTCCAGAATCGAGAGCGGTGTCGCTTACACTGTCCATATCCCCGATTATAATCTGCGGCTTGTAACCTGCAGAAATCAGGGCATCAGCTCCGCCGTCTACCCCAACTAAGATCGGTTTGGTCTCTTGAATATAAGCGCCGAGCACCCGCAGATCTTCCCTGTAACCAATTCCCCTGACTACAACAACCACTGCTTTTCCCTGCAAATCATGCCTCAACTCAGGGAAGACAATATCCCCTAGAATCACCTCTTTCTCTTTGTGAGCATAATCCAGAGTGTTGGTGACAAACCGATCAAGCTCACTTGCCAAGTTCTGCTTGGCCATACGCTGCCGTTCACTGATCACATACTCTGTAATCACATTACCGACTGCAACTACTTTACCCTCACTAAGCACCTTGCGTCCCTGGATTTCGACTACATCCCCGTCTTTAAGCAGATCGAAAATTTTCTCGCCCACATTGTCTAAAAGGGGTACTCTATGCTCTAAGAGCAGCTGGGGACCTAAATTCGGGTAGCGGCAGGTGAGGGAACAATGGGCGTTGATTACCGCTAGGGCGCCTGCTTCAATCAGGCCTGCCGCTCCCACAGCATCGAGGTCTTCGTGGGCGATCACTGCTATTTCCCTTGGCTGCAGTAAAGCTGCCAGTTCTTTGGTTCGTTTCCCAAGCCTTACTCGCCCTCTCATGCCTCCACCCCCCAAAGTACACCTAAAAAGGGACGGTGCTCACCGTCCCTTCTAGTATGCCTTTTTGGGGTTGTATTTAGCCACGCTCACCGGCCTCCATAATGATCAAATCTACCATTTTGGCAATGAATGCCGAATTTGTCGGTTTGCCCTTGTTCTCCCTCACATAGGGGAAAAAGCTATAGAGCTGCTCTAGATTGCCTTTCTCCCAGGTTACATCAAGTGCGTAACGCATCGAACGCTCCACCTGGGAACCACTCACGTCAAAACGCTGGCCAATGGCTGGATACAAATTCTGGGTCACAGAGTTGAGCCAGGATGGATGGACTGAAACGAGCCAAATCCCCTCCATCAGGTAGCGATAGCCCTTGTAATGGGGCGGTATGCCCATCTGTTCAAAGAATGCTGTACAATTCTCCTGAACCTGTCGCCTCGACAACCCTTGGGGCACAGCACGGACGGGGGATTCCACGAGCTGCCTGATCCTTTTCTCCAAGACTATCAGATCGATCGGCCGCTGGACAAAATAATCCGCCCCTAAACTGGCCGTATGGGACAACTTCCATTCGGAGGCATCTTTGGAAGCTAACAGGATTATCTTGACCTCTTCGGAGGAGAACCTCGCCCGGATCTTCTCCAAAACCTCCAGGCCGTTTTGGGGCTGAAGGTCCGCATCCAGCAGGACGACATCAGGTGGAGGAGCGCCCATGAGTTGAAATAAGTCTGCCTCGTCACTCACTCCCTGATAATGTATGTCCTGGAGCCGGCTGCAATATTCATTCATAGCTTGTAGAAACAAGGGATCGCCAGCGAGCTGCAAGATCCGAATCACCTTAGCCGCCTCCCTCTCTTCTTCTGCCTCACCCCACCCGGCCAGCTAACAAGTAGGTCTTGGTGATCGGTGAGTACTGGAAATTCTTGTCTAAGCGGAACCGTTCAATTGCGCCCGTTGAGGACATATGGATCCTCGGTCCTGAACAGGACAATTTTTCTTGGCCGATTAAAATGGTCTGTTCGTTGTAGACACTGATAGGCAGATCCTGTTCTATATAATCGAGAACTCGACGCTCTACCTCCTCTAGATCTACCTCCGGCTTGCGAGTAAACTCAATAACAAAACCCCGCCTGACGTCACTATGGAAGCGAGGCGCTTCAAATCCCATCTGTTCAAAAACTATTCCTGTCAGATCTTCTGCACTGTGGGCCATTTTCCGGTAGACCAGAGACTGATAAGCCTCTTCCGCAAGCTCAGCTGGGAAAGGGCCAAAGATGGTTGGAACGGTCACCACCACTTCCTCCCCAATGCCAATCAACATTTCGGCGTTGATGTTCAACAATGGATACAGCAGTTCAAAATGTTCTACCACTACGCGTCGGCCAGCCGACACTGCCTTTTTGACAGCGTCGGCCAGTTCCCACAGTTGAGTAAAGGCCATTTCGAAGCGTACATCCAAATGGTAGGTATGCGTTCGAAAGAATTCATTCTCAGCATCATCGAGGACAGGCAGGGGCCTTACATTCACACCCTCATCATCATTGGTCAGAACAAGGCCAGGGAACATACCCCGAATAATCAAAGACTTGCCTGCACCAGCATCTCCCATAATGCCAATCAACAGGTACTCTGCATCCAAATATCTCTGGGAAATCAGCATCCCCAGATGCATCAAGCGATGCCTGCCCCGGGGGGCATAGTATGATGCCTTCACCAACGTGGTATAGTACATTACAATACCGCCTCCACATGACGGGCGACATGGCAGTTGATATTGATTGCCACAGGCAACCCTGCAATGTGCGTTGGATAGGTCTCGACAAAGAGGGCTAGTGCTGTCTGGGTGCCTCCAAATCCCTGGGGGCCTACTCCTGTTTTGTTAACCAGCTCCAGGAGTTCCTCCTCCAGCTGAGCCACATGGGGCTTGGGATGCTTAGAACCGATCTCACGCATCACTGCCCTTTTTGCCAACAGGGCAGCTTTTTCCATGGTGCCGCCGATGCCCACGCCGATGACTATGGGTGGACAGGGGTTGCCCCCTGCCTCGCTCACTGCCTTGACCACGAAGTCCTTAACTCCCTGTACGCCTTCGGCTGGTTTTAGCATGCGCAGTGCCGACATGTTCTCACTGCCAAAGCCTTTTGGAGCTACAATCAAGCGCATCTGATCTCCTGCCACCAAGGATACATGGAGCACTGCAGGGGTATTGTCCTTATTGTTCACCCGCTCTAATGGATCCCCCACTACACTCTTGCGGAAATAGCCTTCTTCGTACGCCTGCCGCACACCTTCGTCCACGGCATCCTGCAGCAGTCCGCCCTGGATATGCACATCCTGGCCCACCTCAGCAAAGACCACGACCATACCTGTATCCTGGCACAGGGGCATCTTCTTCTCTTTAGCGATGCGTGCGTTTTCCAGGATTGTGTCCAGAACATTCTGTCCAAGGGGCGATGCCTCATCTTTTTGAGCCTTGATGAGCGCGTCCCACACATCCTGAGGCAAATTGCAGTTGGCATCTAGGCAAAGCTCTTTAACTTGGGCAACAATATCTGCGTATTGAATGACCCTCAATGTTTATCCCCACCCTATTTTCTTTTCAATAAAGCAAGAGTACGATTCATCTCATTTGTGCAAATTGACAGACCCTCATCCACTCCCATGCCGGGTTTAGAGAGTATCTGCCTAGGTCTAGCTGCCAGGGCAATCTGCACTGTAATTTGGGCAGATCGCTCTGTCTCATTACAGGTGCCTCCAAGATAGGGAATGGTTCCGTTTTCATGGCAGTAGAGCACAGCTTCTACGGTGTTGTTAATCCCGCCAAGATCGGGAGCCTTGATTTGAATCATATGACCTGCTTTGGCATCGCTGAACTCTTTGATATCATCTAATGTATTGCACCACTCATCGGCCACAAATATACAGGGAATATTATGTTCGTCAACATAGGCCGTCAGTTCAGCCATGAGCTTGATCTGCTCTTCTTTCGAATCGACGTCAACTGGACCTTCAATGGCAAGCGCATGGGGGGCCACCAGTTCTGTCAGCTCCCTGACGTACTCACCCATTTTCTCCACATCATTATTGAACGCTTCACCAATGGTACCATAAACGTCAACTTGAAAATCAGGCAAATAGTCTGGATCCACTTTCAGCTCTGCTACCCTGTTTTTCAGCCAAAGCAAGTACTCCCTCAAATGTTCACCGTTCTTGCCGAGCTTGTTCACATTGTTGAAAAGTCCGTGGGGCAAGACATCGACATGCTTAATAATCATCCTGTCGGCGTTGAGCTTCCGATCATCACCTGTTTGGGTGAAAATCAAAACGGGTTCCGGCACGAGCTCCAAGTCGTACTCGTTTACCAAGACCTCTACCATGGTAAGGTGCTGCGCCCGAGCCACCGCATCAAGGATTGCCTGGGTAACCCCATAGCGAATCGCTGTGTGCAGGGGTTTACCGTTCTCATCTTTAAGCTGATCTACTTTTTCCGCCAAAGCGCGGAAAGAAGTGAGTTCTGCATCGATTAACTCAGGCACAACGTATTTCTCAATCAGGGGCAGATAATCATCGGCTAAAAACAAGGGATCCCGGCCGCCGGCTCCTGAGTACTGCACCGCAGCGCAATCACCGTAAGCAACCTGCCCATCTTCTAACACCAGCTGGACTGAAATGCTCTCGCCTGCTTGGCGAATCTTGGTAAAGCCTGGTGTTGCAGGTTCCCCATCGTAACTTAAGCCGTTTTCAACATAGTTACCCTGCCGAATGACTTTTTGGTCATCAAAGTAAAAACCGGTAAGACCCTTCGACAATACAACATCTGTAATCCTCACTTGCTACACTCCTTAATATGTTAATTGGAATAATGGTGTGTGCTGTTGTGCACCGTAGACATCCGTTTCGCCCAAATCCCCTGAAGGCCGGGGACGAACAATTGTGATTTTAACTGCATAAGCCGGGGCGAAATGAATGATAGATAACACTTGTTCTTCTTCAATTTGGTACAATGCTGCTATCTTATCCTTTGTTATGCTTTTCCCAACCTCGTTATAGGTAGCCTCGTCGGGAAACATCAAGTCAAAGGTCAACTCGTAGGGGCCGGCGTTCTTGCTGCGAATCACCAAAGCAACATCTTTAACGTATCTCATAGCCGCGCCTCCCGATCTTAATTGGAAATAGACTTTTCGGATCATCGACCTCAAGGAGATGATAGACATTAAATTTATAGACTGCCCCTGCAGATACATCGGAGGGCGAATAGGGGAACGCCAGATTGCCGGCTGTTGACTTACGCCCTGGATAGCCGTAGTGGAGCATCGTGGATCGGGCAAAACTGCAGATCGTATCCGCAATCTCCTGGGTGCGCGCAACCGCTTCTATCACCAGACCAAGCTCGTGGGCTGGTTCAGGATGGGGTTCCAATTGGCCCATAACGCCATTTTTCCCATAACAGTGCACATGCAGCTGGTAATCCTTAAGTTCCTGAAAGTTATCTGCAACCCGCTCCTTGACCCGGGCAATGACTTCATCGATTTGGCCTATCATGATAGGATCCCGCACGCCGGCGATACTGATAGTGCGATAGCCAATCAGACTGGCTCCCTCAAGTTTGAGAAAATAAGCATCTGTGGGCACAAATTTGGTACCCGCGACTTTAACCCTTCCCCCTGGTAGTTGTTCAAAAGTTGTCTCTCGCAAATCTAGGCTGCCGCCTGGTCCAGGCAGAGAATAGGGATCGCTCTTTTCGTAAAGGGTGTGGGCTGCAACAGAAATCCGCGTGCATTCCCGCTCGGGACTCAACGCCTCTAAGACAAAGTGATCGCCGGCTAAGGTGCCAAAAAGGCAATCGCTTCCACTGCCGGGGTTCGCGGCGATAGCAGCGCATTCAAGTATCTTCCCCATGTGCAAGGATAGAGCCATGTCATAACCCTTTAAAACCGGGAGAGCTGCAAACACAGTAGGATCGTAGGCCCGTCCTGCCAGAATTATTTCCGCCCCTTCCTCCAGGGCCTGCATGATGGGTTCTAAACCCATCTGGGCCACAAGATTTGTGGAAGCTAAAATATCTTCTGCTGTTAATTCTCCAGCTGGACCAAGGGATTGGACTTTCCCCGCCTGCAGTTCTTCAATGAGAAACTCACGATCAATGTCACTGTAAATCACAGCGATCCGGGCAGTACGTTTTAATTCCTCCAGCAGTTCGTCAATAATGGCCAAGTTCCAATCCACATGGGGCCTGGCTCCGCTGCCTCCTGCAGTACCTATAATCAGAGGTATTTTCCTGTCAAGGGCAGCCTCAATCAGATAGCGCAAATCTCTTTTGACTGCAGAGCGCTGCGTAAACGAATCGCCAGACCCTAGGTAATAAGGCCCTGGATCAGTCGATCCAGCATCCACTGCAATTACATGGGGCTCCCGCTCTAGACCAACTTCAAAAGAGGAGAGTGGAAAACCGTAGCCTAGAATCGCAGTGGGGGATAAAATTCTCAATTCGGTCAAACTCATCATCTCCTAACGAGGACGGCCAATCAGTCTGCCTTGACCAATGGCATAAATATCGTCGATGACCATCTGGAAATTCGGGGGACGCTTTTCTGCCTGCCCCCTTTCTGCCAGCTTTGCCCGGTGGAAATCCTGAATCTCTTTAGTGAAAGGCAGATTACCCCAGTTCAAAAAGCGGACGGCGCCTTCGTTGTCCCGGGCAGGCATAGTCCTCCCGGCGTTATAGGAACTTGGTGCGAAGGGCACATCAATCACGCCCGCCGCAAAGGCTCTAACTGCCCCTCTTGCCCAGTCACCTTCCCCTAGCTCCAGAGTTTTATCTAGAATCAGGCGTGTCTCCTGCAGAATAATTTCCCTTTCCTCAGCTAAACGGGGATTTTCTGGGTAAATTTGATCCTGCAGCATATTGAGAACCTGCTTGGTGGCGCGAATACCTTGCGCATTCGCTTCTTTGGTAGGAATCCCCAACGCTTCGTGGGTGGTCTTCACAATCACCTTCGTTGCTTTGCCCAAAGCAGCAGTTATGCCCCCTAGGGAAATGACACCAAAAGCTTTGGCTTCATCAGCAGGAAATCCTCCCATCCATTGATGAAAGACGGTGGTAATGTCAACATCATCAATTTCTTCTGCCTCCAGGTACTCTTCGGCCAAAATGGTGAGTGTCTGAAGCGCTGCTACGTCCTGGGCAATGTTTCCGCATTGACCATAGCCTATGGTGATATTCTTGACACCCTGCTTGGCTGCTAGAATTGCTTCTATAACAGCTACACTGTGGGATATGCAGGGGGCCACCAGGGTGCCGGTTAACGGACCAAAGGGTTCACGGTTGATTGTTATGCCCTGTTCCTGATAATAGCCTACGAGGCGATCAACATATTGCCAATCTCGCAGACTCTGGTCGAGGGGCACTCTTTTGGCGTAGGGAATATTATACGAAATTCCGCCCCCTTCGTAAGCGGTAAAACCTGCAGCCAAGGTTATCTCTGCCAACAAACGTGCATCAGGCGTACCATGGCGCACCTGGACCGGAACGGACAAGGCCTCCACCAGGCTGCGACAATTTGCCACACCATGATTCACCGCAGGAAAGCCGTTGAGCAGCGATCTCCCTTCCCGCACACTTTCTGCCAGACCTTTCTCTGCCTCTTCATAGCGGTTTTGCCTGGTGTAGGAATCGATAGTGGTAGGAAGCAAATCTGCGCCGCCCTCATTTTGCAGGAAAAGAAGCAATTCCCGATGGCTGTTTAGATCAGCTACCCCAGCTCGGGGCTGGGACAGTGTTTTACCCTCCCCTTTGGCCTGGAGAAGGCGCATGCCAAAATTCAGCTCCTGTGGCATTTTCCGATGATACTCCACTGCCTCGTCCAGATCCACTTCCTTGCCCGTTGGCCAGCTCGCTAGGACCGCCGTTCGTTCTTCCTGCAACTCATCCCAATCCAACCTGTCGTGCGTAATCTGTTCCGCCAACTAGATGTCCCTCCTTATAAGCTCTCGTTCACTCAGGGATTTCTGCAATATTGTCAAGGCCGCCTCAGGCTGCTCCTGGGCCAGCAATCCCATGGAGGCCAAAATGTAACCGCCGTCTAAGAAATAGCTTGGATTCTCAGGCCTCAATTCGAGGGCCAATGACTCCTGTCCAGCACCTTCCAGCATCATCAAGGGGTCCCGGCTGTTAATCAGCACACCACCAGTGCCAATTACCTTCGACACTTTAGAAAGATCCTTGCCATCTTGTATCCACACCAGACCCGAAGGGGTATAGAGCTCTGAGAGCCTGCCAACATGCCTGCCTACTCCGAGCTTTATGGCGTGATATCCTAAAATTTGGTCAAATCTCTCTTCTTCCGGATTTTGCGGCAATGTTTCGGGATCCTTATGCAGAGCCTGAACTCTGCTCTCGACCTGCTCTACAGTCCAACCCGTGTCTTGCGCTAAAACCCTTGCGTCCACCGCTTCGGTCAAGGAGAGAACACTGACACGTACTCCTAAATCCCCTTCTACTGTACGTTTGGCAAATGGTTCCGGCAGGCCGCGCACCACCACACCCGCCTTAGTCGGCAGTCCGACCCCGAGAGAATGGACATCGGTAGTCGCGCCGCCAACATCCACAATTAAGATATCTCCCCATCCCTTGGTAACCGCCGTCCCTTCGCTAAGCAGCTGCCCCGCCCGGAGCACTGCCGCGGGGGTGGGCATGAAGATACTGTCAATCAAACGACTCGCCCGATTTAGGCCTTTGGCGTAAGTGATCTTCTCCATAAAGACCTTGCGAATAGACTCTCGGGCCGGTTCAACCTGCAGTTTGCCGATTGTAGGCATCACATTTGCCGAGATATAGGTACTAAAAGATTCAGGAAACGTGCGGGCGACTTCTTGGGCCACAGAACGATTGCCGGCAATGACGATGGGAACAGCCTTCGGCAGGGATGCTAAAACCTTGGCGTTGTGCAGAATGTTCTCTGAATTGCCTCCATCGGTTCCACCGGCCAGCAGAATGATATCAGGGTCAAGTTCGATTATTTCGGCACGATCTGCTTCAGTCAATTGAAAAGAATAAGTCTTTAAGACCCTGGCTCCTGCACCTAAAGCGGCGAGTTTAGCAGCTTTAGCCGTCAGATCTTCAACCAGACCAATGGCAACCATACGCAATCCACCAGCAGCGCTTGAACATGCCAAAACACGAGCCTCCTGCAGAGCCCCGCTAGTAAGTTCCAACTGATCTAATGCATTTTGCAGCCCTACACTCACATCTGTTGGTGTTGTAGGGGCAAGGGACTGTGATAGGATGCTTCTTTCTCTGGTGTTCACCGCCGTTACTTTAGTAAACGTACTCCCGATATCAACCAAAATCATGGCTTCTGTCATTGAAAACCCTCCATTACATACCAAGATCTTCCTTCAAAGTTGGAATGAAGTCTTCCGGCAATGTACTTGGAGGGTAAACGCGATCAAAGCCCAAGTTCTTGAACTTGGCTTCTACTTCAGTCCACTCTTGGCTGCCCACTACTAAATAGCCGCCAATGTACATCAAAGTGTCTCCGATGCCCGCCTCGATCAAAGCTTCCCTGAGACCCCGGACATCGATCTCGCCATGCCCATAGAGAGAGGAGACCATGATGGCATCTGCGTTGGTTTCCAAGGCAGCTTCGACAAATTCCTTCTGTGAAACCAGTACCCCAAGGTTAACCACACTAAATCCTGCTTCTTTGAGGGAAA
The DNA here is from genome assembly GCA_012520315.1 of Bacillota bacterium. Classification (GTDB taxonomy): domain Bacteria; phylum Bacillota; class Limnochordia; order Darwinibacteriales; family Darwinibacteriaceae; genus UBA5420. The sequence goes on from JAAYOM010000092.1 coordinate 38,903, forward strand.
TCTCCAGGATCTTGTTACCTACCGCATGTACATCAGAACCAATGACTCCTAAAACCAGCGTCTTTGCTTCCATTTTAACAGCCCCACCTCACCCACATCTGTTCTCTATTGCGCCTAAAACACTTGTAATAAACTCTTTCTCTACATGCAAAAAAAAACCTTCCCGCGAAAACGATTGTTTCGCGGGAATTTCCTGAATCTGCCCCAGCCCTGCCTCATAGACCATCCATTCAGCAAAGCTGCCATATCCTTTTGTGGGGTTGTTGACAAACACATGGGTTATTGCCCCTACCAACATGCCGTTTTGTATGATGGGACTGCCTGACATGCCCTGAATAATTCCACCGGTCTCCCTTAACAGGCGTTCATCGGTAACCTCGATCACCATACCTTTTTCCCCAGGTCTGGTCTGATTGACCACTTTGACAATCTCTACACTGAAACGTTCCACCCGGTTCCCGTGGAGCACGGTTAAAATGTGTGCAGGGCCCAGCCTCACTTGATGGGCGAAGGCCACAGGTACAGGCTCTGCAAAGTCACTTCCGGGAAGCGCTCGTTCCAGCTGACCGAAAATGCCAAAGCTGGTATTGGAGTCAATGGTGCCTAACACGTCTTGGTCCCCGTGGAAAAATCCCACCTTTTCGCCGGGGAAACCTCTGCTGCCATAGCGGATTCCATCTATCGCAGCTTCGACAATGCTCCCGCTGACAATTTTCAGCGGGCGGCCCCTGCTGTCTGTTATGGTGTGGCCTAAGGCACCGAAACGTCCGGTCTCTTGGTCATAAAAGCTCATGGTTCCTACACCAGCCGATGGATCTTCCAAAAAAATACCTAGCAAGTACGCTGGCTCCTGCTGCCCAAACGGTCTGGACAAAACAGGTTCAACCTCCACGGTAAGCTGGCGATTATTGCGGCGAATCACTAGTTCCAGAACCCGTTTCTCTCTTGCTAGAGAGTTGACCAGTTGACTTACCTCTTCTGGCCTGCGCAGATTATGTCCTTCAATCGAAAGCAGAATGTCTCCGGGCTGGATTCCTCCCTCACGGGCTGGAAAACGTTCCATTCCATCAGCGTCCAAAACAGCTCCCAAATCTGCAATGACTAAGCCGTCAGAACTTAGCAATACTCCGATGGACTGTCCTCCCGGGATAACCCGGACCAGCGGAACCACATCAACTACGACCTCTGTCAAGGGCAGCCAACCAAAGAGGTTTACCCTGTAGATGCTGGTTCCTAAGTTCTCTGTATTAAAGAGGCCTGTCACCTCAAGCCCAGACTGATCATGAATTGTAAAAGGCGGTTTCAGATCCAGAGACAGTTCCATTCCGGGAAAAACCTTCAATTCTCGGGGAATGCCCACTGCCGCCACCCAATACGGAACAGTAGCCAAAGCTAAGAGACAAGCCAAAACAAGTGTCAGCCCCACCCGGAGCAGTATTTTCCTCACAAAGCCACCTACCCCCTCACTTACTTCATGGGTGTAGGTTACCCTGTGATCTGTAATGATATTGAAGGAACTAGCTGGCAGAATAAATCACTAAAGCGTTGCTGAGCTGGTCTTTTTCAGCAATTCCCTAGCATGTTCCAGAGTAACGCGTTCCTGGGCAGAGCCCCCGAGCATGCGGGTCAATTCTTCTACCCGTTCATCCGGTGAAAGCAAACTCACACTGACGACAGTACGCCCTTGCTGTGAAGACTTCTGGACAGAGTAATGCTTAGTGCCATAACTGGCTACCACTGGCAAATGCGTTACACAGAGAACTTGGCGCACCTGGCTGAGGGATAGCAGCTTTTCACCTAAGTTCACTGCTGTTCTTCCCCCTATTCCGGCGTCGATTTCGTCGAAGACAATTGTTGGCGTCTGTTCCGTTTCTACCAAAATAGCTTTGATCGCCAACATCACCCGGGATAGCTCTCCGCCGGACGCTATCTTTGCCAAGGATTTCAAATCTTCCCCCACATTAGGTGCCAGCATGAACTCAACTTCCTCCTGGCCGCCCACGGCAGGAGTGTCTGCAGCCTGGGGCGTAAAGTGCACTTTAAACTTGGTGCTGCCCATGGAGAGATGGGAGAGCTCTGCCTCAATTAGCTGTTCTAGCCGAGCGGCTGCTTCTTTGCGGCTTTCGCTCAGTGCACCTGCCTCCTGGCGCCACCTATCTGCAAACAAGCGGCACTCTTCCTCTATAGTATCCGCCTGTACCGAGGCGTTTTCCAGCCTGTCCAACTCACTTTCCGCCCCCTGCAGGTAGGTCTGGATCTCTTCTACTGTACTGCCATATTTGCGTTTCAAACCTTCAATGAGATTGAGCCTGGACTCTATCTCATTCAGCCGCTCGGGGTCGGCAGGAAGCCTGTCCGCATAATGGCGAAACTCGCCATAGACATCGTGCAGTTCGATGGACAACCCCACAAAGCGCTCTGTCAAAGGTGCCAGTGTCGGATCAAGCTCCGCCGCACGCTGCAGCTCAGCCTCCATAGCGGATAGAGTGTGGAGAAGAGAATCCCGCTCATCGTAGCTTTCCGCCATCAGATCAAGTGCGAAATGCAGACTGTGACGGATACGGTCTAGGTTGGCCAGGCGGTTCCGTTCCAGCTCCAACCGATCATCTTCACCTAGCTGCAGAGCAGCACTGCTGATTTCTTCCACCTGAAATCTCAAAAGATCTATGCGCCTGTTTCTTTCCCTCTCATCCCGGTGCAGTCGATTAAGTTCCGAACGCAAAGAACTCCACTTGGCAGCGAGTTCATCAACGCGGCTTACCAGCTCAAGATGGGCTGGCCCGCCAAAGATATCCAAAAGCCGGCCATGACCCTTTGGATCCAGCAGGCTTTGACTGTCATGCTGCCCAACAATATCAACCAGGCAGCGTCCAAGCTCTGCCAGTTGACCCACAGTGGCCAAGTGTCCATTTAGCCAACATTTGTTGCGTCCGCTCGCGTTGATCTCGCGGGTAATAACAAGTTGCTCTTCTACGGGTATCCCCCACTTTTCCAGCAGGACCTTTGAAGTAGGATTGTGATCAAAGCACCCTGACACCCTCGTGCTTTCGGCACCGGTTCGAATCATCTCCGCTGAGGCCCTGGCACCTAAGAGCAGGCTAAGGGCATCAATAATGATGGATTTCCCTGCACCGGTTTCACCGCTCAAGACACTGAATCCAGAATAGAACGACAATTCCAGTTCCTCGATTAGGGCAAAGTTACGAATCTGCAACTCGTTTAACAAAGGCTCACCCCTTCATCAATTCCTGAATTCTCCCATAAAGCACTCCGGTTTTGCCAGGAGGCTTGCTTGGCATAGGATCATCTGAGTGAGTCAAGATCAAGATAGCATCGTCACCTGCAAGACTGCCAATCATCTCGGGCCAGCCCAGTTCATCAATAACTGCGGCAACTGCATGTGCACCGCCTGGAAAGGTTTTGATCATGATCAGGGGACCGCTAAAGTCCACGCTGCGCACGTAATCTTCGAAAATCCGCTTGGCCCTGCGTACCAGATCTCCTCTTGTGACAGTCGATTGAATGGAGTATTTTGCTCCCCCCTGACCATCGGGAACTTTCACTAAACGAAGTTCCTTTATGTCACGGGAAATCGTAGCCTGAGTTACCTGAAAGCCTTCAAGCTGCAACAGCTCAAGCAATTCCTCCTGGGTCTCCACAGCCTGCCTCGATACAATTTCTAAAATTTTACTTTGTCTGCTACTCTTCAAGAATCCCACCCCAACTTTGAGGCATTTTAAGCCTACTATGCAATACCTGGAAAAAACCGCGCCCGCTCAACTTCACAAAGAGGGCGGGTTGATCCGCTCTGTTGATGGTCACACAATCCCCCGATTGAAGCGGGAACCCATGTTGGCCATCAATCGTCAGCATCACTTCTCCGCTAACACCCTTCAAGTGCACACTGACGGTGGCTTCAGCGCTGGTCACAACCGACCGGGAAGCTAAGGAATGGGCACAAATTGGCGTAATGCAGATACACTCCACCACCGGCTCTATGATCGGCCCGCCGGCACTGAGGGAATAAGCAGTGGAGCCTGTGGGAGTGGCAACAATGACACCATCGGCTGAATAGTCCGTAACATGCTGCCCATCGACAAAAATGCTCAGATCAATCAACCGGGCAAAGGTTCCCCTCGTAACCACGAAATCGTTGAGGGCAATGTTGCGGGAGATTTCTACTCCGCCGCGCTTTATCGACGCATTGATCAACATTCTCTCTTCAAGGGTGTAGTCCCCTGCAAGGAGCTTTTCCATGGCGGGAAAGAGCCCGTCTGTTTCCACTTCCGTTAAAAATCCCAGATGACCTACATTAATCCCGAAAACGGGCACTTGCACTTGACTGGTCAGGCGCGCAGCGTTCAGCAGAGTGCCGTCTCCCCCCAGTACAATTACAATGTCAAAATGGCCTAGATTATTTAGGGCAGGATGGGTTATCACTTCGTAGGCTACGTCCCTGGCGCGCAGAAAGTTGCTCAGCTCCTCCACAAGGCTCATAGCTATATGTTTACCAGTATGTGGTACGATACCGATCTTCATAGTCCACCCTTCCTTCCACGCCACGCAGACATGATAACAGATGTGACCAAACCTGCAGCATCAAGGGGCCGGCTGCCCAGGCGAAAATGGGCCAGGTATTCAATATTCCCCTTGGTTCCGGCAATTGGCGAAAAGTCAAAGCCTAAAAGCCCAAAATTATCTCCCTGTAATTGATTAATTAAGGGAGGGAGGTATTTTTTATGTATGTTCATATCCTGAATGACTCCGTGCTTGTTCAAACCTTCACCCCCAGTTTCAAACTGGGGTTTCATCAAAGCCACTACCTCAGCCTCTGAAGTAATCAGAGACTGCACAGCAGGAAACACCTTGGCTAAAGATATGAACGAAACGTCTATTACAGCTAAATCAGCCAGTTCAGGCAACTGTTCGGGCGTAAGGTCACGAATATTAGTTTTTTCATAGACTCTGACTCTAGAATCACAGCGCAACTCATCAACCAGCTGGTCTTGGCCTACATCCACAGCCATCACCAGCCTAGCCCCGGCCTGCAGCAGACAGCTGGTAAAGCCTCCAGTTGATGCCCCCACATCCAGGGCCGCTTTCCCCTGGACATGAATGCCAAAGACCTTAAGGGCTTTCTCTAATTTCAGTCCTGCCCGGCTAGGATAAGCGAGAGGTGCACCCAGGACTTCTGTCTTGGCTCCACAGGGCACATCCGCACTAGGTTTTGTGATCTGTTTACCTTCGATTATGACCTGTCCTTGCAGGATCAGTTCTTTGGCACGCTGCCTGGATGGGGCAAAGCCCCTCTCCACCAAAAGTCGATCGAGACGCATGCACTACAGATCCTTTCTAGCTACTGCCTTGAGAGGACGTCCAGACAAAGCCTTCCTAATCGTTGCTTCCACATGGTCCACACTCAGACCATATTCCTCATGCAAGCGGCTGATGCTTCCCTGGGGAATAAAGGTGTCGGGATACCCCAGGCTCTCGATTTTCAGATCCGGCTCCTCCTGGAAAAGTTCCAAGATACTGCTGCCGAAGCCGCCTGCCAAGACATGATCCTCCAGAGTGAGCAGGTATTTTCTGCCACCGGCCAAGCGCTTCAATTCACTCTCGTCCAGCGGTTTTAACGAACGAACATTAACCACACCGCAGCTGAACTCCGGTTCTAGGCGGTGGGCTGCTTCCAGGGCAATCTCAACCATTGGCCCGACTGCAAAGACCACCGCATCACGTCCGGTCTTGACAACTGCAGCAGAAATCGGCCTCTTTGGATCAAAGACAGGCTGCAGCTGCTCCAGCGATGCGCCGCCCCTCGGGTAGCGAATTGCTACCGGACCTGACTGGTCTAACGCCCAAGCCAACATAGCTGAGAGTTCATTGCCGGTCCGGGGAGCTAGAATCGTCATGTTCGGTATAACACGCAAGAAGCTGATGTCAAACACTCCATGGTGGGTTGGACCGTCGTCACCTACGATACCGGCCCGGTCTACACCAATCACAACCGGAAGCTTTTGCAGGGCCAGATCGTGGATGATCTGATCGTAACCTCGCTGCAGGAATGTAGAGTAGATAGCTACTACCGGGCGCAATCCTTCCTTAGCCATGCCCCCGGCCAGAGTCAAGGCATGCTGTTCCGCAATCCCCACATCGAAAAATCTGTCGGGAAAGCGCTTGGCAAATCCACTTAAACCCGTCCCATCGGGCATAGCTGCAGTAATGGCCACAATTTTTTTGTTTTCCTCAGCTAAAGCGGTTAGGGTATTGCCAAAAACTTGGGAATAGGACTGTACTTTTTTCTTACTAGGATCAACAACCCTAAGGGGGCTGACACCATGATAGCGCCGGGGATCTTCTTCTGCCAGAGCATGTCCCTTGCCCTTTTGGGTATAGACATGCAGAAGAACTGGTCCGCTCCGTTCCAGGCCGGACTTAATCGCCCTTTGCAGGCGGGCAATATTGTGCCCGTCAAATGGTCCTAGGTAGGCAAAGCCAAGATCTTCAAAGAGCTGCCCAGGCAGCATGTTCTTCAAAGCAAGCTTGCACTTGTGCGCTGCTTGGGCAAGGGGCTTGCCCAAAAGCGGTATTTTGCGTAAGAACGTGGAGAGGTCAGCCCGTGCTCTGTACAATGTACTGTCTGAACGGATTCTGCCTAGGTAGTCACTTAAAGCGCCTACATTTTTGGTAATAGACATCTCATTATCGTTGAGAATCACCATAAGATCCTTGCCAAGCGATCCGATGTGACACAAGGCCTCGAAGGCCATACCGCCGGTGAGAGCTCCATCACCGATTACGGCCACTATCTTGTGATTCTCGCCATTTAGATCTCTAGCAACAGCCATGCCGGCTGCTGCTGAAATTGAGGTAGAACTGTGACCTACCCCGAAATGGTCATGCTCGCTCTCACTTGGCACGGGGAATCCTGAAATCCCCTGCCATTGGCGCAAGGTATGAAACCGGTCCTTACGGCCGGTGATAAGCTTATGGGTATAACACTGATGCCCCACATCCCAGATGATTTTGTCCCTTGGTGTTGAAAGCACGGAATGCAGCGCCAAAGTCAGTTCCACAACTCCAAGATTGGCGCCGAGGTGACCGCCGTTATCCTCTACGATGGAAATAATTGATTTCCGAATCTCCTGAGCCAAAAGCTCAAGGCTATGTACGTCAAGCTTCTTGATATCAGCTGGCGAACTAATACTGTCGAGCAAAGTACTTCGCATTTGACTTACCTCTTCTTCGTTTTTCCTGTCGTGGGACCAAGATGTATCCCTAATCGCTCTACGGAGTATAAAAGGCGGCCTACAATAATTAAAATCCGAGTGGAATTGGAAATGGCAAAGTTCTTCCCCAGAGCCTTGCCGCCAACGGTCAAGGCGGCAATGAGTGCTACCATAAATGTATTGGCTAAGGTCTCTCCAAGTCCTGCCGAAAGGCTCCCCAAATTGAAGATTATGGCTACTCCCACTGCTCCGCTGAGAGTTCCTGCTACATCACCAATGAGATCATTACAGAAAGTGGAAACAGAGTCTGCATTACGCACGAGCCAAATAGCCTGTTTCGCACCTGGAACACGATTTGATGCCATGGCATGGAAAGGGGCCTCTTCGCCGGCAGTTGCCGAGACTCCTACAATATCAAAGATGACACCCACTAAGATAATAAAAAGTAGTAACACCAAGCCTAATGTCAACGGTACAAACGACAATACGCTGTTACTACCCAAATTAAAGGCCAACGATACCAAAAAAGTAGCAATGGTCAATGTAAATATTTTCTTCCAACGTCTTTGCATGAGTTCCCTTGGGACCTCTTTCTATGCTAAATACCGAGGTGAATGGCGATGGAATGAGTAAAGATTGTGGCTTAGGTCCA
>JAAYOM010000093.1 GCA_012520315.1 Bacillota bacterium
CGTGATAGGAGTTCAGACCCCCAAGTACCTGATAGTAAGAGACCCAGGCGCATTGGAGGATCAAACACTAGGCGGGTTTGGCCGACAGCTTGTGGTGAAAATTGTATCGCCCGAGATCGCCCACAAGCAGAAATTAGGGGGCGTTAAGATTTTGCGAAATTGGGATCCAGCGGGTCTCAAGGCTGCCATGGAGCGCATGAAAGACGAGGTTCTCTCCCATTTCCCCCAAGACAAGCAGCCTGCTGTAGAAGGATTTTTGCTTGTTGAGTTTGTGCCCTACACCCCCTCCCTGGGCAATGAAACCATGATCGGTTGCCGGGAAGATGGCGAGTTCGGGCCCATCATCCTAGTCAGCAAGGGCGGAGATGACGCTGAGTTCTTTGCTAAGCACTATGATCCGGCCAACATTTTACTGCCCCCCATCGCTGAGGAAGATGCCAAAGCCTTTGTCGATGGTCTCAAAATAGCGCATAAATTCAAGGAAACTGACAAGGAAGCCAATCTAGACCTAATTGCGGACGCGCTTTGCAAAGTGTCGCACCTGGCATATCACTATTCCAGCTATGGCCAGCAGAGTTCCAAATACGTGATCCAGTCGCTGGATATTAATCCCCTGGTGTTCAGCGGCTCAGGGCAGCTAGTTGCCATTGACGGCTATGCTGAGTTCGGACTTAAAAAACAAGCTCCCCAGCTGCCTCAAGTTAATCGGGAAAACCTGGAGATGTTCTTTAGGCCGGCAAGTGTCGCAGTCATTGGGGTTTCAACTAACCTATCAAGGCCCAGTATGGCCAGGGAGATCGCCAAGCTGCTGCACCAGGCCGGCCAAAGGGACTTATACCTGGTGAATCCCAGGGGCGGCTCTGTATTAATTAATGACACAGAGTATCAGCTTTATAAAGACTTCCAGGATGTTCCCAAGGTGATAGATCTGGTGGTCTATGTGGCCCCGATTGCCAGTACCGCAGAATTTGTGAAGGATCTGAGCGGACGGGCCAAGGCTGTGATAGTGATCTCAGGTCTGCCTGCCGATTTGGAATACAGACAGTTTGTGGAGGAAATGGACCGGGTCAGGCCTAAAGAGCTGCGGCTGATTGGACCGAACTGCATGGGCGTCTTTTTCGCCCCAGGGGCTGATGGTAAGGGAGTAAACACACTGTTTATCGAAGAAGAGAAACTCGGGCTTAAATATTCCGCAGGCAGCAATACCGCTTTGCTGACCCAGAGCGGTGCTCTGGCCCTGACATCCATCGATGCACTGCAAAGCAGCAAAATCTTTAAGGCCATCGTCAGTTTTGGCAACCAATATGATGTGAAGATGAGCGACCTTTTAGCCTACTTCGCAGACGATCCTAAAATTGATCTGATCTCCCTTTATATCGAAGGCTTAGCCCCTGGGGAGGGAAGGCTTTTCCATGAATTAGCGCAAAATATTGCCAAGCCCATCCTGGTTTACAAATCAGGCAAGACTGAAGCCGGTGCCAAAGCAGCTGCTTCCCATACTGCTGCCATGAGCGGCAACTATGAAGTGTTTAGGGCTGCAGCGAAGCAGGGAGGCGTGATCCTCGCGGACAAGCTGGAGGAGTTTTATGACTACCTGCGGATATTTTCACTGCTGGCAGAAAAAACACCTAGAGGCAACCGTTTAGCCGCTATCTTTAACGCAGGTTTTGAATCCACAATTGTCGCAGACGAGCTGGGAAGCCTAGTGCCTGCCAGCTTAAGCCCGCAGACGTTGGCAAAACTGAGGGAAACAGATATCCACGGCCTGGTTGATCTTTCAACCGCTCTCTTGGACGTAACTCCCATGGCTGACGATCAGCTGTTTGCGGACTACGTGGAGATTGTGCTGCAGGATGATAATGTGGATTGTGTCTTAGTCAGCATAGTCCCCCATTCCAATGCCTTGAAGAGCAGTCCCAAAAATGCTGGGGATACAGACGGCTTAGCCAACCTCCTTGTGGAGCTGGGGAGAAGGTACAACAAGCCTTTGGTGATTTCAGTTAACGGCGCCCGCCACTACGATCAGTTTGTCGCCGTGCTGGAAGAAGGGGGATTGCCGGTCTACAGAAATCCCCGGGCGGCAGTTCAGGCACTTGAAACCTTTGTAAATTTTTACCTGAAATAGGGCACAATAAGCTTTAAAAGCGGAGCTACAGGCTAAGACCTGTAGCTTTTCTGCTGCAGGAGGATTTTTCCTGTACCTGTGGAACCAACTAGGGATAATAATAATGAATACGGGAGGAAAGAACGTGGAATACCTGCAGATTGCCAACAGTGCACCCATGTGGATCGCAGCTGGAACGGCCATCGCCCTAGTGCTCTATCAGGCCTTTGTTTTTGCAAGGAAATCCTACGTGACAGGGAAGACCATCGGACTTAGTGATACACAAATGAAGTCAGCCATGAAATGCAGTATGATCACCTCTATTGGACCATCCCTGGTCATACTGACTGGACTTTTGTCCCTTTTAGTAACAGTGGGCGGTCCCATGGCCTGGATGAGATTGTCTTTCATCGGTTCAGTAATGTTTGAGCTTATGGCAGTTGGTTTTGGCACAGAAGCTGTAGGCGTACACCTGGGTATAGATCCCATGACCAATGTAGCTTTTGCTAACGCTGTTTGGACCATGATTTTAGGCTCTATAGGCTGGATCGTCTTTGCTACATTAACTGCAGATAAAATGGACAGGGCCCAAGCTAGATTTCTCAAGGGGGACAAGGGGCTGCTTAAGATAATTCCGGTCGCGGCCATGTTAGGCTCCTTTGGCTCCTTGGTCTCAGGGCACTTGGTTGCCCTGAACAAAAACACAGTTGCTGCTATAGCCGGCGGCTTAATTATGGCTGTTGTAGTCCATCTGGCTGAGAAAAGAAACCTGAAGTGGCTTAAAGAATGGGGATTGGCCATCGCCTTGTCTGGCGGGATGATTGTGGCCGCCCTTCTTTAAAACTGGAAGGAGAGACTGACTTGGCAAATAACAGGGGTATCTATGAAGATGAGTATCTACCTTATATAGTACGCTACGGCAAAGCCACAGGCTGGCTGGCAGTGCTGCTGTCCTTCGGGCCGGCTGTGGTGCTGGCGGTCATCTATGGCATTCTACCTCCCGCGACTGCGGTTTTCACAGCCTTTATTGCCATGGCGTCGGCAGTAGGGGTTAACTGGTTCGTAGAGCCTATCTCTTACTTCCCCATCATTGGTGTAGCCGGTACGTACATGGCCTTTATCTCCGGCAACATCTCTAACCTGCGTATTCCTGCCGCGGCCATAGCACAAAAAATGGCGGGAGTGGAACCGGGAACCCCAGAAGGAAGCATTGTTGCTACTTTGGGCATGGCTGTATCTGTTCTGGTAAATACAATCATCCTGGCTGTAGGGGTTATAGCAGGCAGCACATTGCTGGCAAAATTGCCGGCTAATGTTGTTGAAGCCTTTAACTATCTCTTGCCATCGCTGTTTGGAGCGATCTTTGTACAGTTCGCGCTGGTCAAGTTTAAACTGGCCCCCATAGCACTCGGTATTGCCCTTGCCCTCACCCTGGCGATAAACATGGGCGTCTTTGACTTTTTGCCTGGCAGGCCCACGTATTTGATCACCCTCGGTGCCGTTTTCGGCACAATTGCGATCGGTGTTGCCATGCATAAACGGGAAACTAAGGAGGGAACTCAGGAGTGAAAAAAGCAGAGTTAATCCGTTATTTAGGTGATATCGGGGATGAAATAAACCAAGTGAATTTGGAAATCTGGAATCACCCAGAGCTGTCTGGGGAAGAAGCAAAGTCCGCGGAACTTTATAGAAACGTGCTGCAAAAGTACGGATTTGCCATAAAAGAAGTCGGCCCCGAAATGCCCCACGCCTTCTATGCTGAGTACGGCAGCGGGTCACCTGTCATTGCGGTGCTTGGAGAATATGACGCCCTGCCTGGTCTTTCCCAAACGGTCGATACCAAACCCAATCCCGCGGTAAAACACGGGCCGGGCCATGGCTGTGGACATAATCTATTAGGCGCAGCTGCCTTAGGGGCATCCTTGGCAATCAAGAAATACCTGGAAGAGACGGGCAAGCAGGGAACCATTCGCTTCTACGGCTGCCCAGAGGAAGAGTTTTTGATCGGCAAGGTAAAGATGATCAAAGCCGGTGCTTTTGCAGGCTGCGATCTAGCTTTAAGCTGGCATCCCATGAACGTCAATGCTGCCCTGGAAAGGGCCTATCTCGCCAATAACTCCATTAAATTCAAGTTTCACGGCATCTCTGCCCACGCAGCCCAATCACCCGAGTCGGGTCGTTCCGCCCTGGATGCAGTGGAATTGATGAATGTGGGAGCCAACTATTTGCGGGAACATGTTATTGACGATGCCAGAATCCACTACACCATAACTAATGCAGGGGGATCGCCCAATATCATTCCGGAAGAGGCGGAGTCTTGGTACTACATCCGGGCACCCCATAGAAAAGATGTGGAGAGCATTACCGCTAGGCTCCTGAAAATTGCGGAAGGTGCAGCCCTGATGACTGAGACAAGGGTGGAACACCAAATTTTGGGTGGCTGCTACCACCTCCTCCCCAATCAAGTCCTACATGAACTGACCTATAAGAATATGACTGAAATAGACCCACCAAGCTATACCGAGCAGGAATTGGAGTTTGCTAGGGCCCTGCAGGAATCCCTCGATCCGGATCTGGTGGAAGGGGAAATTCACAAATTTATGACCGATACTGGCGACAAACCCTATATTCACCAAGGAGTCCTAGACCAGGAACAGGCCAGATCGGTGATCGTCTCCGGTTCATCAGACAGCGGAGATGTGTCCTGGATTATGCCTATGAACC